>JAWVEW010000001.1:0-7050 GCA_033856495.1 Miltoncostaeaceae bacterium
CTGCCAGCCGCGCGGTGGCGCGGCGCCGCTCACGACGGATCCCGACCGCGGCGGCCCAGGCGCCGCCGACCCCGGCCAGCAGCAACAGGGCCGCCAGGCTGCGGGTGGCCGAGCGGCCCGCACGTGCGGGCGCGGGCGCGGCGACCAGGCGGGCGGCGCGGATCACCCGCTCGGTGGGATCGGTCAGCCGCAGCACGCCGCTGGCTTCGAGCTCGCCCGCACCCGTCGCCGCGGACAGCGGACCAGCTGCCGCGGTGGACCCGGCGACCGTCGTCAGGACCACTGTGCCGGGGAACCGCAGGCGCTTGCGCAGGCGCCGCGCATAGACGGCGAGCGACGGGGAGCCCACCGGTCCGAGCACGATCCCGATCTTGACCGGACGCCCGCCGCGGGCCAGCGAGGCGGCCGCCGCCGTGAGCCGGGTCTGGCTGGAATCGGCCGCCGGGCCGAGCGCCCGGGCGCTGGCATACGCGTCCGCGCGCCCCAGCGCGCGCTCGGCGGGATCGCCGGCGGCCGCGGCGCCGGCCGCCATCGCAAGCAGCGCGACGACGAGCGCGGCTGCCGCCGCGCGCATGCGGCGCCTCATCAGGCCGGGCCGGGTGCGGGCTCCAGGCGGCGCGAGGCGAGCCGCTCCAGCGCCCGGCTCGTCAGCCGCCCCGGCGCCGGCTGCAGCCCCCCGAGCGGAAGGCGCATGAGCGAGACCGGCCCGCGGCCGCGCACGCGCGTGAAGCCCAGGCGCTCCAGCGCCTCGGCGTCGAGCAGCGTGTGGTGACCGAGCAGGCGCACGTCCGCGGGCACTCCCTCCGGGTGGCGCAGCGCGAACGCCTCGACCGCCGAGAAGCGGCGCGCCTTCAGGTCGGCGAGGGCCTCGAGCGCAAGCCGGTCGAAGGCCGCGACCGGATCGCCGCCGACCAGGAGCACGCAGGTGATGAGGGCGGCGTCTGGGCCGGGCGGACCGCCCGGCATGACCGCCGCACGCGGGAAGGCGCGCGCCGGCCCGTACTGCATCACGCCGAGCGGTCGGTCGCCATCGAGGACGACGCGTCCCCATGCGCCGAATCGCTCCTCCACCTCGGCCGTCCAGCGGGCCTTGCGGGCCTCGTCGCTGACCCCGCTCAGGGTCTGCCAGAAGACGCAGCGCGCGCAGGGCAGCGGCAGGTCCGCGCAGGACGCCGCGGTGAGCGGGACGATCCGCGTCATCGCCCCGGCGGGACGACGGCGTCGACCATGACCGCGACGGTGCCGACGGCGACGTCGGTCATCTCCGCGACGTAGGCGCGGACCCGGTCCGCCACCTGTCGGCACACGGTGGGCAGGGCCGCGCCCAGCTCGCAGGTCAGGTGGAGCTCGAGGTCCACGCGCCCGCCCTGCAGGCTGACCCGGACGCCCCGGCGGGCCAGGCCGCTGACGCCCTGGGCGTGCAGGGCGATGTCCCGCGCATAGGCGGCCACCACGTCGGGCGCGATGCTCGCGTCGGAGGGCTCCGATGCGGAGGTCACCGGCTGATGATAGGACGCTGCGGCGCCATCCCCGGCGCGGCCGGGGCGAGACCTCACTCGCCGGGCGGGAGGTAGGAGGCCAGGCCCCGGCCGGGAGGCGCTGAGCAGCGACGTGGGCTGGCGCCTCGTGGGCTCGCGGGTCGGCTTCCTGGCCGCCTTCGCGCCGGTCTGCGCCCTGCTGGCGACGCGGGCCTTCCGCGCGTATCAGCGATCCATCTCAGGCGGCGGGCGCGCGACCCGTCGGAACGCCAGCATCGCGCCGGCGCCGAGCAGGACGGGCAGGAGGGCGAGCATCAGCACGCAGGGCTGTCCGGACAGCAGCGGCAGGCGCAGGCTCGTCTGAATCGCGGCGCCGCGTCCGGCCTCCAGCGCGGCGCCGCCCATGACGAGCGCGGATGCCAGGCTGACGAGCACGACCGGCGCAAGCCGCGGCAAGCGCGGGGAGCGGCCCATGAGGCCGTCCACCCGCTCGGGCGCGAGGGACAGCCCGGCGCTTCCATCCGGCGCCCCTTGGAGCGGGCCGGCGAGCGCGAGCAGCGCCCTTGCCAGGGGCCCGCGATCACCGCCACAGGCGCTCACCGCCGCCTCGTCGGCGGCGAGCTCTGCCAGCGCCCGATAGCGCGCGCCCAGCCGCCGCACGGCGGGGAGGAAGAATGCGGCGTCGCCCAGCGCCTGCGCGAGCGCGAAACGCAGCGGATCGCGGCGGGAGCGGTGGCAGGCCTCGTGCGCAACGACGGCCTTGAGCTCGTCCGGCTCGAGCACGCCGAGCGCGCCGCTGGTGACGTAGATCCGGGGCCGCCACAAGCCGGTGCAGAACGCGCGCGGCGCGGGCTCGGCGACGATCCAGACGCCCGGCTCCTGGCTCGCCTGGTCCTCGAGCGGCCATGCGACGAGGCTGCGCTCGAGTCGGCGGTGGACGCGCGCCTGGCGAAGCGCCGACCGGGCCGCCAGGGCGAGCACGATCACCCCGATGGCAGCCAGAACGAGTACCACCGCTCCGGCCGGGTTGAGCTGCGGATAGCGAAAGCGCTGGCCGTCGACGCTGAGGGTGCCACCGGCCTCCGCGCCGAGATGGAGGGCGCGATAGGCGCTCGCAAGGCCGAGACCAACGACCAGGAGGCCGAGGCCACCCAGCGACAGGCTCAGCCGATAGAGCCGTGCGGCCTGTGCGCGCTGTGCGCCCGTGTCAGTCCCCGCCGCGGGCAAGGCGCTGGAGCTCCGCCAGTCGCCCGGGGTCGAGACGGGCCAGCTGGCGCGCGAACTGGGGCAGGACGGCCTCCCCGTAATCGTCCAGGAGCGCCTGGACCCCTGCGGCGGCGCGGCCCTCCCGGTATTCCTGGCGAGTCAGGCTGGGCCGATAGTGGTCGCTCTTTCCCTCGCGCCGCCGCTCGAGCATGCCCTTGGCATGCAGTCGACCGAGCACGGTCATGTAGGTGGTGTAGGCCCGCGGCTCGGCCGCGCGCGCGTTCAGCGCCTCCATCGCGGCCCTCACCGACGACTCGCCGCGCTCCCAGACGTGCTCCATCACCTCGGCCTCGAGCTCGCCGAGCGACGGGGGCGGCGGGACGGGCTTCTTACTACGCGCCATAGTGGTCAGGCTAGCAGACAGCGAATGGCGAGCGCGGCGTCGACCCCGTCCCCTGTATCGCGCCAGCCCGCCGGATCCTGGATATCTGCGACGTAACGTAGTACTACTCCCCATAGTTTGCTCGCCCAGCCGCCCTCGCGCGGCCGACGGAGGAGGGAAGGCTCATGGGGATCATCGGTCCGAGGCGCCGTGCGTTCGCGACGCTCGGCGCGACCCTGGCGCTCACCGGCGCCGCCGCAGTGCTGGTGGGCGCGCACAGCCAGCGAGCGGCGGGCCAGCCCGCCGCGCCCGCCCGCGGGGAGGCCCCGGCGCGCGCGACGCTCTCGAGCATCAAGCACATCGTGGTCCTCTATCTGGAGAACTGGAGCTTCGACAGCCTCTACGGCAGGTTCCCGGGCGCAGATGGGATCGCGAGGGCCGGCGCCGCGGCCCGACAGGTGGACGGGGCGGGCACGCCCTACGCAGCGCTTCCCCAGCCGCTTGCAAACCCGCCGCAGGCAGCGGCCACCAACCCCCTCGCCGCGGAGGCGAAGCCCGTGGGGACGCCGGGTGCACCCCGGCCGCCCGACCCTCGCTTCCCGGCGGATCTCCCCAACCGCCCCTTCGACATCGGCCACTACGTTCCGCCGAACGCTCGCACGGGCGACCTCCTGGGCCGCTTCTACCAGGAGCAGCGCCAGATCGACGGCGGCGGGATGGACCGCTTCGTGAGCGCCGGCAACGCCGGCGGCCTGCCGCTGGGCTACTACGACGCGCGGACGCTGCCGCTCGGGGCGCTCGCGGCCAGGTACACGCTGGCCGACCATTTCTTCCACGCCGCCTTCGGCGGCTCCTTCCTGAACCACATGTGGCTCGTCTGCGCCTGCACGCCGCGGTGGCCGAGCGCGCCCGCGGCGGTGCGCGCCACGCTCGACGCGGGCGGCAACCTGACCCAGGACGGCGCGGTGTCACCCGACGGCGAGGTGGTCAACACCGTCTACAGCGCGACCGGCCCCCACCCCGAGACGACGCCTCCGGACGAGCTGCTTCCGGCCCAGACGATGCCGACGATCGGCGATCGCCTGAGCGCGAAGGGGATCTCGTGGGCCTGGTACGCGGGCGGCTGGACGGACGCGCTGGCCGGCAGACCGAGCCCGTTCTTCCAGTTCAACCACCAGCCCTTCGCCTACTTCACAAGGTACGCGAACGGTACGCCCGGCCAGCGGGCGCACCTGAAGGACGAGTCCGCGCTCGCATCCGACATCCGCAGAGCCCGCCTGCCGGCCGTCAGCTTCGTCAAGCCGATCGGCCAGGACAACGAGCACCCCGGCTACGCCACCCTGCTCGCCGGCGAGCTGCACGCCGCCCGCCTCATCGGACAGATCATGAAGAGCCCGCTCTGGAAGAGCAGCGCCATCATCGTCACCTACGACGAGAACGGCGGCTTCTGGGACCACGTGGCGCCGCCCAAGGGCGACCGCTTCGGCCCGGGGACGCGGGTGCCGGCCATTGTGATCTCCCCCTTCGCCAGGCGCGGCGCTGTCGACCACACCACCTACGACACCACGTCGATCCTCGCGCTGATCGAGAAGCGCTTCGGCCTGAGCCCGCTGGGACGGCGCGACGCCAGGGCGGCGGATCTCGAGAACGCCTTCGTCTTCGGACGCTGATCCGACCCGGCCGCGGCGCGCGACGGGCGGCCCAGACGATGAGCGCGGCAGGCCTCGCCCGGTGACGCCCGGTCCGAGGCCTGCCGCCCTTCTGAGTGCCCCGGTCCGGGCGGCCCGAGCCGCCCGGTGGGATCGACGGGCCGGGTGTCTCCTACAATATGTAGTACTATGATCGGTAGTGGACGGCCCGACCGCCGGGCCGCCCTGGACAACCGCGATCGAAGGGATGAGATGAAGAAGACACTGATCGCCGTCGCGGCGCTGAGCACAACGCTCGTGGGCGCCTCGAGCGCGCTCGCGGGCATGCCGCCGATGGCGATGGGCCACGAGGCCCATGCCGTCGCAGCGGCCTCGCCCAGGCTGAGCGTGCAGCTGCACAAGGCCGTCGTGCGCGTGGCGATCCACAACTTCGCCTTCCAGCCGGCGCGCCTGAAGGTCTCGCGGGGGACGCGCGTGGTCTGGGTCAACCGCGATGGCGACCCGCACACCGTCAGCACGAGCGCGAAGCGAAGGGCGGGCGGGTGGGCCTCTCAGGCCCTGGACACCGGGAACAGCTACGCGCACGTCATGAGCAGGGCGGGGAGCTTCTCCTACATCTGCACCATCCATCCCTTCATGCACGGGACCGTCGTCGTCGGGTCATGACCGTCCATCAGGCAACCAGAGCGCACGCGGTGGAGGGCTGAGGCATGGGCGAGTACATCGAGCACGACCACCAGCAGGATGGCATCGACCGCAGGGGCTTCCTCAAGTGCATGGCCTGGGCCGGCGCGGGCGTCGTCTTCACGGTCGGCGCCGGCGGGGTGACCGCGAGGGCGCTCGCCAGGGCCGCGGGCGCCCCGGATCCGGCCGTCACGGGCAGCTTCAGCTTCGTCCAGATCAGCGACAGCCACATCGGCTTCCACAAGGCCGCCAACAAGGACGTCGTCGGCACCCTGGAGAGGGCGGTGGCGCGGATCAACGCGCTGCCCCAGCGTCCGGCCTTCGTGATCCACACCGGCGACCACGTCCACCTGAGCCGCCCCGCGGAGTTCGACACCGCCAAACAGATCATCGGCACGATCAAGACCGACCGCACCTTCCACGTCCCCGGGGAGCACGACGTCTTCGTCGACCGGGGCAAGCGCTACCTGCAGGTGTTCGGGGGAGGGTCGCTGGGAAGCGGCTACTACAGCTTCGACCTGAACGGCGTCCACATGCTCGCCCTGGCCAACGTGCAGGCCACCGAGGCCGAGGGGGGCGCGCACAACGCGAACGGGCTCGGCGTCCTGGGCCCGGAGCAGCTGGCCTTCATCAGGCGCGACCTGGCCAGCCTCTCCTCGGACACCCCGATCGTCATCTTCGGCCACGTCCCGCTGCTCGCCGTCTACCCGCGCTGGGGCTGGGCGACCGCGGACAGCGCCCAGGTGCTCGCGCTGCTCAGGCGCTTCAGCTCGGTGACCGCGCTCAACGGCCACATCCACCAGATCATCAGCAAGCGCGAGGGCAACATCACCATGCACACGGCGGCCTCGACCGCCTACCCCCTCCACCCGCCCGGCCAGGTGGCCCCCACCCCGCTCGTGCTTCCCGCTGGCGAGCTCCCGAGCCGGATCGGCATCCGCACCGTCGGCTTCGTCCGCGGCTCCTCATCGCTGGCGCTGATGGACGAGCCGCTGGCGGGCCGGTGATGTTCGATCCGTCCCCCGTCCACCTCCTGGTGCTGGGCGTGATCGTGCTCCTGGTGATGGGCCCGAAGCGCCTTCCCGAGCTCGCGCGAAGCCTCGGTCACGGGATCCGCGAGTTCCGGGGCTCGCTCGGCGGCGGCCTGCCGGAGCCGCAGGCCCCTCCGCCTGGCGGCGCTCACCAGGATCAGGGTGCGGCCATTGGGCCGACCCGGGCCGGTGATGCGCTCCCCTTCGGCGGTCGCGGACGCCCGTCCGCCGCTGAGCGTGAGACCGCCGGTACCCAGCGGCCCGCCGCGTGACGGCGTCATCGTGCCCCGCCCGCGCCCCACCGGCAGTCGCCACGACGATGCTCCTGGCGGCCGGGACGCTCGTCGAGGTTCCAAACGGCGATGGTCGTCCTGACGCGGCTGGGGATCGTGCGCGCCAGCGCGTTTCGCCGCCACCGTCGTGTCGCAGGTGGTCGCGACCGCGGCGATCGCCGCCCTACTGCCTGGAGGCAACGGCCGCGCTCTTGGAGCGGCCGCCTTCGTGGGGCCGCCACTGGACCGCTGACGCGGGGCCTGCCGGGGTGCTTGATATATTCCGATATGGGTATACGATGCGCTCATGGCACGAGCAGCGACCACAGCGGATGCGTTCAACGCGGT
>JAWVEW010000002.1:0-10865 GCA_033856495.1 Miltoncostaeaceae bacterium
CCGGCGGCCGCTCCCCGCGCGGGGTCGCCGGTGGCCCGAGGCTGACGCTTGCGCCGCGCGGCGCGGCGCGGCGACGCCGTGACGGCCGTCCGGCGCGCGCTTCCGTCGAGGGTCCATGGCTGCTGGACGGGAAGGCGCGCCTCAACCTGGCCACCTTCGTCCCCACCTGGATGGAGCCGCAGGCCGAGCGCATCACGGCTGTAACTTGCTGCTAATCGCCATGTAAGAGACGGCGTCGTAAGATCGTCGGATCAAGGGGCGCGCAGGTCTCCTGGGTCCTGCGCCGAAAAAGACGCGCCGACTTTGGCGGCGCGCCTGCGTTCTCTCTTCAGACAGGCGCCCGAGGCGAGTCGGGACACAACGCGTTCCCGTGGCACCGACTCGGAGTCGATCACCATGTTCCCTGACCGTCCGTCGACATCGCGGAGACGGGATGCGCTGAGGCGCGTGGCCGGGAGCGGGGCGATCGCCCTCGCCCTGGCCGTCGCCGCCTCGCTGGCCATCGCCGCGCCGTCATCGCCGGCACCGCCGGCGGCCGCCCCGCTTCCGGAGCTGCAGCTGCCCGTTCGGGCGGCCTTCTACGAGAGCCGCTACCCGATTGCCTGGCCCCGAACCGCACACGAGCGGCCGGCGCGCGGCCGCTACGGGATGAGCCTGGCGATCGTGCGCGAGCAGATCGCCGCCATGGCGTACGGCGGGATCGGCGGCGCGATCGCTCCCTGGGACGGCATCGGAACGCTCAGCGCGCGCAGGGTGCCGCTGCTGCTGCGGGCGGCGAGCGGGACGCCCTTCCGGTGGGCCCTGCGCGTGACCGGCACGCGGTTCAAGAGCCGTCGCGCCGCCACCGGCGCCATCACCGCCGTCGCCCACCGCTACGGCGCTCGCGCCGCCTACCTGCGCCTCGGCGGCCGGCCGGTGGTGTTCGTGGCCGACGCGGGCGCGAGCTGCGCCCACACGGCGCGCTGGGTCGCGGCGAACCGGCCCTGGGTGTACCTGATGCTGCCCGCGTTCCCCGGCAACCTCAGCTGCCGCGCCCAGCCGGACGGCTGGTACTCGAACGATTCCAGGTTGCCGGAGCAGGGCGTCCCGCCCTTCTCGTTCACGATCTCGCCGGGACGGTTCCCGGCGGCGAGCAAGCGCCCCGTCCTCGCGCGCGACCTCGACCGCTTCGGTGCGAACGTGCGCGCCATGGTCGCCTCAGGCGCCCGCTTCCAGCTCATCGACAGCTTCAACCGCTGGGCCGGCGGGAGCGCCGTCGAGAACTCGGGCAGCTGGCGCACCGCGAGCGGCTTCGGAGCCTTCCTCGACGTGCTCCACGAGAACGGCGGGGCGGCCCCGCCCCCGCCCCCGTCGGCGCCCACCGCGACCGGCGCGGCGATTCCGACCGTGCCTGCGCACGGGTCTCCGCCGCCCCCTCCGCCGCCCCCCTCCACCACAGCGCCGGTGACTCCGCCGCCGCCCCCTCCCCCGGTGACGACCGCGCCGACCCCGCCGCCGCCCCCTCCCCCGACGACGACCGTCCCCCTTCCGCCGCCGCCACCCTCGGCCGGGGACCCGGTCATCGCGGCGGTCGGTGACATCGCCTGCGACCCTGCGAACGTGGAGTTCAACGGCGGCCAGGGGACATCGAACTCCTGCGCGCAGCAGGCCACGGCGAACCTGCTCGGCCCGCTCTGGACGCAGGGCAACCTCGCGGCGATCCTCACCCTGGGCGACACCCAGTACGAGGTCAACACCTATCCCGCCTTCCTCCAGTCATTCGACAAGAGCTGGGGCAAGTACAAGGAGATCATCCACCCGGCGGTCGGGAACCACGAGTACCTGACGCCCGGGGCGGCCGGCTATTACCAGTACTTCGGAGCGGCGGCCGGCAATCCGCATCAGGGCTTCTACAGCTTCGACGCCGGGGCCTGGCACCTGATCGCGCTCAACTCCAATTGCGGCGACGCCGGCGGCTGCAGCCCCGGCTCGCCGCAGGGCAAGTGGCTCGTGGCCGACCTGGCCTCACACAAGAGCCAATGCGTCCTCGCGTACTGGCACATCCCCCTCTTCAGCTCAGGCGGCCGGACGGCACCCAACAGCCGGACGTTCTGGGACGTCCTCTACGCAGCCGGGGCGGACGTGATCCTGACCAGCCACGACCACCTCTACGAGCGCTTCGCGCCGCAGACCCCCGCCGGGGCGCCCGATCCCGTGAAGGGCATCCGGACGTGGGTGGTCGGCACCGGCGGCAACAACCACACCTCGTTCGTGGATCCGATCTTCCCGAACAGCGAGGTGCGGGACGACAACACCTTCGGCATCCTCCAGATGACGCTGCACCCGCAGGGCTATGACTGGAGGTTCCTGCCGGTCGCCGGGAAGTCGTTCACCGACGCCGGGTCGGGGACCTGCCACTGAGCGACGGGTGAGCCGGCCTGGAGCGCCTCGTCCGGCAGCCGCCAGATGCGGCCCTCCAGGCGGTAGTCCTCGACGGGCTCCTCCAGCGGCAGGAATGCCAGCGTCGCGCGCCCGTGCCACAGCGCCCAGGCCGCCACGGCGGCGTCGAAGGCGTCCCCGTTGGCGCGCAGCGCCTCGGCGTGCTCCGCGTCCGCCCCAGTGAACCCGAGCGGCGCCGCCTCCACGAAGGCCGCGCGCAGGGTGGCCGCCCGCAGGCGCGCGAGCGCCGGCGCCAGCTGCCGCGCAAGCAGCCGGGGAGAGACCTCGACGACGAGCGGCCAGGCCGGGGCCTCGAAGGGCCAGATCGAGAAGCCGGCGTCCTGCAGCCGCAGCAGGCAGGGGTGGCCGCGCAGCCCCTGGGCCCCGACCGTTCCGGGACCGAAGAGCCGGAACGCGGACATCGGCCGCGCGCCGGCGTCGCGCGCCTCGCGCTCGGTCACCCGGAGCTCCGGCCGGCCTGCGCTGAAGGCCCGGGTCGGCCGGAGGCGGAGCCGCGTGCCCCAGAAGGGGTCCGGCAGCTGCCGCAGCCAGCCGTTCCGGTCGGCCTCGGCCCGCGCCGCGGCCCAGCGCCAGAGCTCGTCGGCGGCGGCGAAGCCCTGCTCGGCGAGCCACCAGCGGGGGAGCGAGAAGGCGAAGTCGAGGCCGACCACGGTTCGCGGGTGCAGCCCGGCGAGGGCCGCCACCCGCTCGACGGCCTCGACCCGGGTGAGGCGCGGCGTCAGCTCGCAGAGCTCCCCGTCCCGCACCACGGCGAGCCAGATCGCGGCCCGCTGGGCGGCGTCGGCGTCCGCCCCCGACCAGTCGACGCCGACGAACTGGCTGACCTCGTCGCTCATCGCATCGCTGCGGTCAGTAGATCAGCCGCATCGTGAAGTCGCTCCGTCCGTTTGCCCCGGTCCGCGGACAGCGTGGAGCCGCGCACGCCCTCGAAGACGCCCGTGCCGCCGATGACCGCGACCGTGAGCTTCGCGGGGCACTCCGGGAACCTCCGGCCGGCTCGCAGGTCGATCGAGCCCTTCGCCCCGCAAGCGGCGAAGCCGCGATTGTCGACGAACGTGCAGGCCACCTGGTCGCGGCCGATCCGCCGCCCCTCGAGCGAGTAGAGCTTGCTCACGCCGTAGAAGGCGCCTCCCGGCGAGATGTCGTCCTCCCTCGTGGCCGCCGGCGGGGCGTCAAGAAGCCCCCGCTGGCATGGCCTGCTCCTGGGCTCGGGGCTGGTCGGCAAGCTTCCTCGACCGGCGCCGGCGACGACAAGGGGAAAGGCCATTGGCCAATTTCCCTCCATGAAAGTAGTATTTTCCCCCGCGGCGAACACCGGGGGTGGTCAGCATGCATGCGCAGGCGTGGAGAGAGGCTCTGGCGGACCGGATTCCGGCCGACCTGGGCGCGGAGATCGACCTCTTCGAGGCCCAGATCGGGCTGCGTCGCCAGGGCCAGATGGAGGAGCGGGTGTTCGCCGAGACCCGGCTCCGCCGCGGCGCCTACGGCCAGCGCTACGACAACGGCCGCCGGCACGACGGCACCGCGACGCGGTCGCTCGAGTATCCCTCCGGCGACCTCACGAAGGGCCCGGAGACGCTCTGGGACGCGCCCGGGATGCTGCGCATCAAGATCCCCTACGGCGGGGTGACGCCGGATCAGCTCGACGTCCTCGCCGAGGTTGCGGAGGAGTATTCGGACCGGATCCTCCACATCACGACCCGCCAGGACGTCCAGCTCCACTTCGTCCACCTGGACGACACGCCCACCATCATGCGGCGGCTGGCCGCCGTCGGCATCACCACGCGCGAGGCCTGCGGGAACTCGGTCCGCAACGTGACCGGCTGCCCGCTCGCCGGCGTCTGCCACACCGAGGCCTTCGACGTGACGCCCTACGCCGAGGCCACCACCCGCTTCCTGCTCGGCCACCCCGATTGCCAGGACTTCGGGCGCAAGTTCAAGATCGCGTTCTCCGGCTGCGCCGACGAGGCCTGCGCGCTGGTGATCATGCACGACCTGGGCGCCATCGCCCGCACGCGGATCGAGGACCGCGTCGCGCGGCGCGGCTTCGACGTCTACGTGGGCGGCGGCCTCGGCACGACCCCCCACCAGGCCAAGCTGCTCGCCGAGTTCGTGGCGCCGGAGGAGCTCCTGCCGACCTGCCAGGCCGTGGCGCGCGTCTTCGCCCGCCTCGGCGAGAAGCAGAACCGCAACCGCGCGCGCGTCAAGTTCCTCGTGGCCAAGCTGGGGATCGAGGAGTTCGGGCGGCTGGTGGCCGAGGAGCGGGCGATCCTTCACCCCGACCCACGCTGGACGAGCCTGCTCCCGGGCCCCGACGCGCCGCAGGAGGCGCCGGTCCGGCCGCCGGCGCCGCTCGGCGACCTGAACGGCAACGAGGCCTTCCGACGCTGGCTCACGACCAACGTCTACCCCCAGCGCCAGCCGGGCTACGCGACCGCCACGGTGTCGCTGCCGCTCGGCGACCTGGCCTCCTGGCAGACGCGGGCGCTGGCGGCGCTGGCCCGCCGCTACGTGGGCGACGCGGTCCGCACGACCGTGGAGCAGAACATCGTCCTGCGCTGGGTGAGCGAGGCGGACCTGCCGGCCCTGTACGCGGAGCTGGACGCGATCGGGCTCGGCGAGGCGGGCGCGGGGACCGTGCTCGACGTCACCGCCTGCCCGGGCACGGACACCTGCAAGCTCGGCATCGCGTCCTCGCGAGGGCTGGCCGGCGAGCTGCGCCGGCGGCTCGCGGGGACCTGGTGGGCGATGGACGAGGCGGCGCGGGGCCTGCGCATCAAGGTCAGCGGCTGCTTCAACTCGTGCGGGCAGCACCACGTCGCCGACATCGGGTTCTTCGGCAACAGCCGCAAGGCCAACGGATACACGGTGCCCCACTTCCAGGTGGTGCTGGGCGGCCGCTGGAAGGGCAACGCGAGCGCCTACGGGCTGGCGGTGGGGGCGGTGCCCTCCCGGCGGATCCCGGACGTGGTGCAGCGCATCACCGGCCGCTACATCGCCGAGCGCGAGCGCGCGGAGAGCTTCCAGGAGTACATCGCCCGCCTCGGCAAGCGGGAGCTCGGCGCGATGCTGGAGGAGTTCAAGGCGGTCCCGCTCCACGAGGTGGACGCTTCCTACTACGCGGACTGGGGCGACCCGCGCGAGTTCACGCTGGGCGACATGGGCATCGGCGAGTGCGCGGGCGAGGTCGTGTCCCGGCTCGAGATGGAGCTGTCGGCGGCGGAGAGCCTCGCCTTCGACGCCCAGGTCTCCCTGGAGGGCGGCGACCTGCTGCGGGCGGACGAGCGCGCCTACACCGCAATGGTCACGGCCGCCCGGGCGCTCGTGCGCGAGGACGCCGGCCACGCGCCCCCCGACACGGACGGGGTGGTCGAGCAGTTCCGCGCCCGCTTCTATGACACCAGGCGCTTCTTCGACCGCTTCGCCGGGGGCAAGTTCGCGCGGCCGCTGTTCGACCGCCACGGCGGAGGGCCGGCGCTGAACCCCGACGCGGCCCGCGAGTTCGTCGAGGAGACGAGCCTCTTCATCGACGCGGTCCACGCCATGCTGATCCGCGAGGCGGAGGTCCAGGCCCAGACCGCGCCGGTCCTGCTGGGCGAGGCCCGATGACGCCGAATCGGGTCGCGGTCAAGCTCTACCTCGCCGACCCGGGCGGCATCGACCCGCAAGCGGTGATTCCGATCTTCCACGACTGGATCCGCCGGGGCGCCGTCCCCGGGCTCCTCGTGGACGTGGCCGACTACTCGCACGTCGCGGACGGCCCGGGCGTGCTGCTGATCGGCCACGAGGCCGACTACGCCCTCGACCTCGGCGAGGGGCGCCCGGGGGTGCTCTGCCGCTGGAAGCGCGGCGCCGAGCAGACGGCGGCCGATCGCCTGGCGTTCGCGCTGGAGGGCGCCCTGCGAGCGGCCGACGCCTTCGAGGCCGACCCGGGCCTGGGCGGCTCACCGCGGTTCGGCCGCGGTGAGGCGCTGATCGCGGTCGAGGACCGCCTCGCTGCGCCCAACGACCCGGCGACGCTGGATGCGCTGCGGCCCGCACTGGACGAGGCAATCGCGCGCGTCCTCGGCGCGCCGCCCGCAGGGGTGAGCCACGTGGGCGAGCCGGACGGGCCCTTCGCCGCCAGGGTGCTGCTGGAACCGGTCAGCCGCTGATCGACTGGGGACTCGGCCGGTACGAGCGGACCGCCTCCGCGCTCGAGCCGGCTGCGCGCAACATCGTCGCGATGGCCGGCCTCGCAGCCGGCGAGCGGGTGCTCGACCTCGCCTGCGGCACGGGGAACGCCGGGCTGCTCGCCGCCCGCGCCGGCGCCGTCGTCACCGGCCTCGACGCAGCGGCGCGCCTGATCGAGGTCGCACGCGATCGGGCCGCCGCGGAGGGACTGCAGGCGACGTTCGTCGTGGGCGACGCGCAGGCGCTCCCCTTCCATGACGGCGCGTTCGACGCCGTCGTCTCGGTGTTCGGCGTGATCTTCGCCCCCGACGCGGAGCGCGCCTTCGCCGAGACCCTGCGCGTGCTGCGCCCCGGCGGCCGCGCCCTCCTCGGCGTCTGGGTGCCCGAGGGGGCGATCGACGCGATGGTCGGCGTCATCGCCCGCGCCATCGGCGAGGCGAGCGGAGCCGCGCGAACCCGCTTCGCCTGGCACGACCCCGCGACGGTGGGCGCGCTGGCCGCGCGCCACGGCGCGCGGGTGACGTTCGAGGAGGGCGAGGTCTCCTTCGCCGCCGAGTCGCCGGAGAGCTACTACGCCGACGGCGAGGCCAACCACCCCATGAGCGTCGCCTCGCGGCCGCTGCTCGAGCGCGCCGGCAGCTGCGAGGCGGTCCGCGAGCAGGCGCTCGCGATCCTGCGCGCCGGCAACGAGGACCCGGACCGGTTTCGCGTCACCAGCCGCTACCGGGTCATCCGGGTGGAGCGCTCGGCCTAGGGACCCTTCGCGACCCGGACGACGATCGTGTAGGCGCCCAGAGGGAGCGCGCGGCCGCGGAACGCGACGGCGTTCCAGCCCGCGTGGCCGGCGACGCGCAGCCGGCCGAGCGGTCGGGCCTTCCCCCGCCTGGGCCGGGCGCTGACCTCCAGCCAGACCTCCCCCGGCACGGACAGCGAGAAGCGAAGCAGGGCGCCGACCGGGCGGCTGCGACGGACGACCAGCGCGGCCGGCACCGCTCGCAGTCCGGAGAGCGTGGGGCCGACGGCGGCGGCGACCGCCATCGGCGGAGGCGTCGGGCCGCCGATGAGCGCCGGCGTCGGTATCGCCGGCGGGACGGCGGGGGCCGCGACGGGGGGCGCGGCGCCCGCGGGGGCCTTCGCCGGGGGGATGGCGACCACGGGGCCGGGCTGCGGTTGGTTGGTCGGCGGCGCCTCGCCGGTCGGCCCGGCCGGGAGGGTCAGCGTGAGCGCGTCGCTGGGGGACGAGCGGTTGCCAGCCTCGTCGATCGCCAGGACCGTGTAGGTGTAGCTCGTGCCCGGCGCCGCCGTGGCGTCCTCGAAGCGCGCGCTCGCCCCCACGCCCGTCTCGGCGAGCAGGGCGCCGTCGCGGTAGATCGCGTAGCCGCTCCCCACGTTGTCGATGGCTGCCGTCCAGCGCAGGAGGGGGCTCCCCGCTGCGGCGAACGAGACGGTCAGGTTGGTCGGGATCGTCGGCGCGGTGAGATCGACCCTCGGCAGCGCGCGGGCGAGGTTCGGCAGCGGGCCGATGTCGCCGTCGGCCGCGCCGGCGCTCGACCGGTCCTGGGGCGTGCCGGTCTGGACCAGGATGTCCCGCACCTCGGCGGGCGCCAGCACGGCGCCGGCGTTGAGCGTCTTGTGCGAGCTCTGGAGCGCGGCGGCCGCGGCGGCCACCAGCGCGGCCGCGCTCGAGGTCCCGGAGAACGCGGCCGTGTACCAGCCGTTCCGATCGGCCGCGCCGGCCCACAGGTCCCCGAAGCCGGTCGTCGCCACGCACTCGCCCCAGCCCTGGAGGTCGACGCGGGAGCCATAGTTGGAGAAGGGCAGCCGGGACCGTGCGGGGCCGGCCCACTGCCGGCAGTCGCCCGCGGCGCCGGCGCCCACGATCAGCGCGCCCGAGCTCTTCTTGCCCATCGGGAACGGCGCCCCGTATGCGGGATCGTCGAGGTCGACGGACCCGTTCGCCGCCGGCTCGACCACCACGATCCCGGCCGCGGTGGCGAGCCTGATCGCGTCGTAGACGGCGGGGTCCCACTCGGCCGGCAGGTAGGCGTACGGGCTCAGCCCCGGGGCCTGCTGCTCGATCAGCATGACGTCGCCCGGGCTCATGCGCTGCCGCGCGAGGTTGACCGCGTCGGCGAGGACGGGGCCGGTCTCCTGGTTCCAGGAGTTGACGAGCCCGAGGCTGGCGTCCGGAACGATGCCGGTGACGCCCAGGTCGCCGGAGTCGCCCACGATCTGCCCGAGCACGGCGGTGCCGTGGTTGTCGTCGGAGAAGGGGTTCACGGGGGTGCCGTTGGCGATGAGCACGCCCGGTCCCGCCGCCTTGCTCAGGTCCTCGTGCGAGCGGTTCCAGCCGTATTCGACGTCGACGACCTTCACCAGCGCCCCCGTCGCCCCCGGGAAGGTGGCCGCGTAGTCGGCGCCGAGCCCGAGCGGCGCGGCGCCGCGATAGCCCTGGGAGGCGACGAACGTCGGCGCCGACGGCGGCGGAGCCGGCGGCGCCGCGAGGTACGCGGTCTCGACGATGGGCAGCGAGCGCAGGGACTGGGCCAGAGCGCTCCCGAGGCCCGGCGCCGGCGTCAGGGCGAAGTAGGAGTTGAGGTCCGGCAGCGCCTGCCCCGACTGGGCCTGGATCGCGGCGCGGTCACTGTCGATGCCCGCCTCCCCCTGCCGGAAGAGCCGCTGGGGCGCTGACGCGCCGGCGGCGGCGAGCGCCGTCGCGACGTCCCGGGTGCCGGCGCCGCCGAGGCTCACGAGCGTGCCGTTTCGAAGCCGCATCTTCACGCCGGCGCGGAATTTCACGAGCACCCGGTCCGCCTGGAGGGGGCCGGGCGCTGACGCGGCCGGGGGGACGACCGAGGCGCGCGCTGCGGGCAGGACGACGGTCCCCGACACGAGGAGCACACCGGCGGCGGCCGCCACCGCCAGCAATCGATGAACCATTGAGGCAACGGTTGCAAAGCAACGCCCGCGATTCTTCAGCCGGGGGTCCAGTCCCCCCCTCCCCCAAACGGCGAAGATTTTCCCTATGCGCCCGAGCAGCGGCGTCGCGCATACCGCACGTTGCGGGGCGTCGCCGGCCCGACGTTCCACCCTCCGCCGTCGGCGCCGATCGCCGGGACCGCGCTCAGCTCAGCCCGGCGGGAGGGCGACCAGCCCGAGGTTGTAGAGCCTCCACGCCAGCGCGACCTCCGATACGCCGAGGGCCTCGGCGAGCGCCGGCGCGGCGGCGCCCCGCCCGAAGGCCGTCGCAACGGCTGCGGCCGGCATCAGGAGATCCGCCGCGAAGACGTTCGCCTCCCGCTCGAGCGGATCGCCGCCCTGGCTTCCGACCGGGCTCGGCCGGCACAGGATGGGCGCCGGGCGAGCCGCCCCCGCGCAATGGCAGACCCAGTGCCCGATCTCGTGGGCGAGCGTGAAGCGGCGCCGGCTCGGGCTCTCGCGCGCCTCGGCGGCGCTCAGCCAGATCGCGCGAGCGTCCGGCAGCAAGAGGCCCGAGACCCCCAGGTCCTCGACCTCCTCGACGTGCAGCCCCAGCAGGTCGGAGGCGATGGAGTCGACCGGGACCGGCACCTCCGCACCCCCGAACAGGGCGCGGTGGCGCTCGCGCAGGTCCGCTGCGCGCGGATCGCCCGGCCGGCGCGGCGGGATCAGCCCCCGACCCCGAAGAGCCGATCCACCTCGTCGTGCTCGCGCGCCCGCGCGGCGGCCGGCGCCGCAGCCGGCGGCGCGGCGTGCCGGGTGCGCAGGTACGCGTCCATGGCGACCGGTTGGGTCGGCCCGACAGCCCACATGGCGAGGTCCTCCACCGTGGAGCCGATGGCGCCGGCGATGGCCGCCACCACGCGCCGGTCGACCCCGCGCAGGTCGAGAAGCCCGGACTCGAGCCGATGGTAGTGGCCGGCGACCCGCGCCCGCCTGGCGGGGTCGATGCCGAGCGCGACGAGGATGGCCTCCACGACCGCCTCGCGGCGGCGGCCCCGGCGGCGGCGAAGCTCCAGCAGAGGCGGCTCCCCACCGATCCAGGCCTCCATGAGGGCAACCGATTCCTCGTCCGGAGGCGCCGGCGGAACGGCGACCAGGAAGTCGTCGATCAGCTCCCGGAGCTGCTCGGCGTCCGGGCCCGCACGGGCGAGGTACGCGCCGGCGTCCGGCCGCTCGCCCCGCGCGAAGCGTGAGGCGAAGTCGTCGAGCAGCCGGTCGAGGTCGGACATGGAACAGCTCCCACGGAACGCCGGCGCCCACACGAGGGCCTC
>JAWVEW010000003.1:0-12122 GCA_033856495.1 Miltoncostaeaceae bacterium
CGCTTGGATCGACGTCCGGATTCATCGGCCCCGCCCCCTCCCGCCCGTGGGTTTCGCGGCCGGACTCCCCCACCCCCGGGCGAGCCCGTGGCCGGAGCCGAACCGTCCCAGGCGGCCGGCCGGAACGCCGGGCGCCTGCGTCCGGTCGAGCGCGACGAGAGCGAGCACACCAGCGTCGTCCTCACCGGTTCCCGCCGCGGGCATCGGCCCTTCGGGGACGCTGCACGGCTCGGCGCCAGCCCGCCCGCGATCCTAAACAAGCCCCGGGCCGGCGTCAGCGGGGCGAGCGGCTCAACCCCGGGGAGGGAGCGAGCTGGACCGTCTCAGGTCCTCCCGCGCGACGCGCCGGAAGCGCTGGGGCGGGTCCCGGCGCTCGCACTCCCTGAGCGGCCCCGCAGAGCCGGCCAGCGCAGCCGCCCAGCGCGCCGCGAAACCGCCGTCGCGGGGGCGCAGCACGTAGCGGCCGAGCCAGGTCCGCTCCGCCGTCTCCACCTGTTCGCGGTCGGCGCCGCCGGCCAAGAGGACGAGGCCGCGCTCGCCGCCCGCCGCCGGGCGTGCGCGTCGCGCGAGTCGGCGTGTCGATCCAGTCCGCATCGCCCGTCCACCTTACTTCAGAGTCCCCCGCGCGTCCGCTGAGCGGGGTGTGCCGGCCGGACCGGGCAGGTAGGTCCCCCGGTTGCGCTCGCATCCTCGCATGACCGGCGCCGGGAGGCTCGTCCGCCGGTCAGGACGGGTCGGTCGGCCCAACGCGCCGGGCCGTGGGCGCCGGTGGTGTCGCCCGAGGTGAGTCGCTAGGTTTCCGCCGTGCTCGTCGGGGTGCTCACCGGCGGGGGCGATTGCCCCGGCCTGAACGCGGTCATCCGCGCCGTGGTGCGCGTCGGCGCCCAGCGCCACGGCCACCGGCACGTCGGCATCCGGCGCGGCTGGCGGGGCCTCCTGGAACGGCAGACCCAGCCGCTGGACCTGGACGTGGTCCGAGACATCCTGCCCAGGGGCGGGACCATCCTCGGAAGCTCGCGCACGAACCCGTTCAAGGACCCGGACGGCGGCGAGCGCTGTCGCGAGGCCTTCGCCGGCCTGGGGCTGGACGCGCTCGTGGCGATCGGCGGCGAGGACACGCTCGGCGTCGCGCGCCGCCTGCACGGGGAGGTCGGCCTGCCCACCGTCGGGGTGCCCAAGACGATCGACAACGACCTCAACGGCACCGACTACACTTTCGGCTTCTCCACCGCCGTCCAGATCGCCACCGACGCGATCGACCGGCTGCACACGACCGCCGAGTCGCACGAGCGGGTCATCGTGGTCGAGGTGATGGGCCGCCACGCCGGCTGGATCGCCACCTACGCCGGCCTCGCGGGCGGCGCACACGCGATCCTGATCCCGGAGCGCCCGGCCAGCGTGCCGGCACTGTGCGAGGCATTGGTGGAGCGGCGGGAGCGGGGCGGGCGCTACGCGATCGTGGTCGTCAGCGAGGGCGTCCACCTCGAGGCCGGCGCCGCGGACGGCGAGCTGGACGACTTCGGCCACGTGAAGCTCGCCGCCGCCGCGGTCGGCGAGCGGCTCGCGGGCATGATCGCCGACGCGACCGGCCTGGAGGCCAGGGCGGTCGTCCTCGGCCACGTCCAGCGCGGCGGCACGCCGAACGCCCAGGACCGGATCCTCGCAACCCGCTTCGGCAGCCGCGCCGCCGACCTCGTCGCCGAGGGCGGCTTCGGTCGGATGGTGGCGCTGCGCGGTGACGAGGTCGCCGACGTGCCGCTGGCCGAGGCCGTCGCGGACCTCAAGCTCGTGCCGCCGGAGCGATTCGCGGTGGCCGAGCCCTTCTTCGGGTAGGGCGCGCAGCCCGCGGGGAGCGCCGCGGCGGGTTCGCGGGGGCCGGTGCTAACCTCCGCCGCCATGGCCTCCACCCTGATCATCTGCGAGAAGCCCTCGGTCGCCCGGGACGTGGCGGCGGCCCTTCCGGGCAAGTTCGTCAAGCACGGGGACCACTACGAGGGCGCGGACGCGACGGTCGCCTACGCCGTCGGCCACCTCGTGGAGCAGGCCGATCCCGAGGCCTACGACGAGAAGCTGAAGAAGTGGCGCTACGAGGACCTCCCGATCGTGCCCGAGCACTTCCGCTACGAGGCGCGCGACGCCCGCGCGGCCAAGCAGCTCAAGGCGCTGCACAGGCTGATGGCGGACGCCGAGGTGGAGACGATCGTCAACGCCTGCGACGCCGGCCGCGAGGGCGAGCTCATCTTCAAGCTCATCCTCGAGACGGCGCCGGCGGGGGCGCGCAAGAAGCACGTTCAGCGGGCCTGGTTCTCGTCGATGACCGCCAACGCCATCCGCGAGGCCTTCGGCCGCCTGCGCGAGGACGAGCAGATGCTCCCGCTGGAGGAGGCCGCCCGCGCCCGCAGCGAGGCCGACTGGCTGGTGGGCATCAACGCCACGCGGGCAGCCACCACTCGCGCCGGCTCAGCGCGCAAGGTGCTCTCGCTGGGTCGTGTGCAGACGCCCACGCTGGCGCTCGTGGTGACTCGCGACCTGGCCATCGACGCCTTCGTGCCGCAGGACTACTGGGAAGTCGAGGCGCGCTTCACGACCGGCGACGGCACCCGCTACGCCGGCCTGTGGCACAAGGGCGCGACGACCCGTCTGACGGCTGCCGCGCCGGCGGAGGAGATCGTCGCGGCGGTGCGCGGCCAGGCCGGGGTGATCGAGTCGCTCGAGGTGACCCCGCAGGTCGAGCAGGCGCCGCTGCTCTACGACCTGACCACCCTCCAGCGCGAGGCCAACCAGCGCTTCGGCTTCTCCGCCGACCGCACCCTGCGCGCGGCCCAGGCCTGCTACGAGCAGCACAAGGTGCTGACCTATCCCCGCACCAGCTCGCGCTACATCTCCGGCGACATGGTGGCCCAGCTGAAGCCGGTCGCGGCCCGCGTGGGCGCCGCCGCGCCGGTGTACGCCGACGCCGCCCGCTTCGTCCTGGGGCTGGAGCGGCTGCCCCTGGGCCGGGTGGTCAACGACGCGCGCGTCACCGACCACCACGCGATCATCCCCACCGAGGCGGACCACGACCTGGCGACGCTGGGCGCCGACGAGCGGCGGATCTACGACATGGTGGCCCGCCGCTTCCTGGCCGTCTTCCACCCGCCGGCGCGGTTCGAGCGCACGGTGGTGGAGACGCGGTGCGTCGAGCACCTCTTCCGCAGCCGCGGCAAGGTGCTGATCGAGGCCGGCTGGCGCGCCGTCTACGGCGAGGAGGCCCAGGAGCGCGACGGGGGCCAGCGCGAGGAGGGCGAGGAGGAGCGCGAGCAGACGCTGCCGCTGCTGACCCAGGGCGCCGGCGTCACCTGCGTCGAGGCCGAGGCGCTCGCGAAGCGCACGAAGCCGCCGGCGCGCTACTCGGACGGCACCCTGCTGCGCGCGATGGAGACGGCGGGCAAGCTCGTCGACGAGGACGAGGTGGCCGAGGCGATGAAGGACGCCGGACTCGGCACTCCGGCCACGCGCGCCCAGACGATCGAGCGGCTGATCGACGCCGAGTACGTGGCCCGCGAGGGCAAGGCGCTGCGCGCCACCGAGAAGGGCGTCGGGCTCATCACCATGCTCGGCGACCACCTGCTCACACGCGCCGAGCTGACCGGCCGCTGGGAGCAGCGGCTGAACCGGATCGAGCGGGGCGAGGAGCGCCGCGAGGAGTTCCGTCGCGAGATCGAGGCCTTCACGCGGGAGATCGTCGCCTGGTTCGCGGACAAGGAGCGGCAGGATCTGCGCGTGGAGCGGCGCCCGATCGCCGACTGCCCGGTGCCCGGCTGCGGCGGCCAGATCGTCGAGTACCCCAAGAGCTACGGCTGCACCAGCTTCCGCAGCAAGGAGGAGCCCGGCTGCGGCTACACGCTCTGGAAGCAGGTGGGCGGAAAGACCGTGAGCCGCGAGGAGGTGCTCGAGCACATCGCCGCCGGGCGCTCCAGCAAGGACCTGGTCAGCGAGCGCGTCACGCTGGGGCCCTGCCCCACCCCGGGATGCGGCGGGGAGATCGTCGAGCGCGGTCGCAGCTACGGCTGCACGAGCTGGAAGAGCCGGACCGAGTCCGGCTGCGGCTTCGTGATCTGGAAGAAGGTGCGGGGGCAGAAGGTCGAGGTCGACCTCGTTACCGCTCGGGCCATGGTCGCCGCCGGCCAGACGAACGCCGCCCCTGCGGCGCCCGTGGAGCCGCTCGGCCCCTGCCCCACCCCGGGCTGCGGCGGCGAGATCATCGAGCGCAACAAGAGCTACGGCTGCACCAGCTGGAAGAGCCGGACCAACTCCGGCTGCGGCTTCGTGATCTGGAAGCGCGAGAAGGGCCACGACGTGAGCCGCGACGAGGCCATGGCCCGCCTCGCGGAGGCGACCGCGCCCAAGGTCCCCGCGCCCGTCTCCTAACAGGGTCCGGCTCGCGAGTTCCGCGAACGTATCTGGCCTGCGACACGCTCGCTCCCCTGTAGGAGCACGCGCGAGTTCGGTACCAGCGCGGAGGACTGCGTCTGCGGCGAGCCATAGCCCCGGCCGCGAGGGTAGCGCGACGAGACATAACGGGTTTCAGATGCGTTGAGGGGGCACACTCGGGCGACGAATAACCCTCAGCCCTTTCGGATCGATTTGATGACCCTGATGGAACTCTTCTGCGGAATCGAAGTCCTGGCCCGGGTCGCCAGCAGGCAGGGAGCCACGCCGCCCAGCCGAAGTCGCCGATGAGATCCCGCGCCGGCAGGGGTCCCTGGTACGGGTATGACCGCGCTCTGCTCGCGCGCATGACGCTGACAATGCTGAGCGTGGTGGTGGTCGACGGTGCCGTGCTGATCGGTCTGGCCCTGCTGGGGATCGGGCCATTGCCGATCGCCGCGGCCGCTGCGGCGTTCGTGGCGGGGCAGCTGCTACTCGGGCCGCGCTGCGCTCTGGCGGTACTTCGCGCCCGGCGCACGAGCCCCCAGGAAGAGCCCGCCCTGCACGCGGCGGTCGAGCGACTCTGCCAGCTGGCGGACATCGCCAAGCCTGCGATCGCGATCAGCGAGCTCGCGGCCCCCGCCGCCTTCGCCGTCGGCCGCAGCGAGCGCAGCGCCACCATCTGCGTGTCCCGGGGACTGCTCGAGCAGCTCGAGCCGCCCGAGCTGATGGCGATCCTCGCCCACGAGCTCGCGCACGTGGCAAGCCGGGACATGCTGGTGATGAGCGCCGCCTCGGTGATGGCCACCCTTGCCGGCCTGCTGCTGCGGATCGCCTCCTGGACGGGCTACAGCGAGCGCTGGGTCGTGCGGACCCGTCTGCCGGGCCCGTGGGGATTCTTCGGCGATGCGCTGCCCGGAGTCGCGGCTGGCGGTGTGCTCTCGTTGGGCATGGTGTTCGTCCGGCTGCTCCTCGCGGTGCCGCTCGCGGTCCTGCTGGTCGTCTACGCCCTGACGCTTCCGGCGATCGCCGCCCTCTCACGCGCTCGGGAGTTCGCCGCAGATCGCTCGGCGGCCATCCTCACGGGCGCCCCCGCCACCATCGCCGCCAGCCTGCTCAAGCTGTCCGAGGAGATCGAGCGTCTACCCACGCGGGACTTCCGCGCGGCGGGTCTGATGAACGCCCTGCTCGTGGTGCCGATCGCACCTGTCGGGGGCATGCTCGGGCGCCTGATCGCGACCCATCCGCCGGTGATGCTTCGAGTCGAGCGTCTGCTGGCGATGCAGACGAGCATCGAGGGGCACCCGCGCGCCGTCGTCTGAACCTCTGCGCGTCATATGGCGCATCGCGTGCGCTGGTGCCACTTCCAGAGGTCATTGACGCGGTTGACGGTCAGCTTCCGGAGCGCGCCGCCATCCGGGCGCGCGGTGTAGATCTCCTCGTCGCCGTCGCGAGCGCTCGTGAAGGCGATCCGCTCCGTCGTGACCGAGGCGGCGGGGACCGCGAACAGCGCCGTGATCGCGGCGACCAGAAGCATCGGAGCGCCATGGTGCCAGGGATCGGCGGCGGTGCCCGCCGCTAGACTCCGTCGGCTCGCACCGGACCCCCGAACCGCTCGAACAGGAGGCTCCTTGGACGTCGACGAGGCGATCAGGCTGCGACGGAGCGTGCGTCAGTTCACCGACCGGCCGGTGCCCGACGAGGATCTCGACGCGATCATGCGGCTGGCCCTGCTCGCCCCCAACGGCGGCGGCGCGCAGGCCTGGTCGCTGCTGGTCGTCCGCGATCCCGAGCAGCGGCGCCAGCTCACCGACATCGTCGTCGACGGCGGCGCCAAGTACTTCAGCGTCGCGCGCCCGCCGGCGGAGGGCCGCAGCCCCGAGGAGCACGCGGCGTGGGCGCGCGAGTACGCCGAGACCGCCCTGGCGACCTACCCGCAGGTGCCCGTCTGGATCGCCGGGCTGGTCGTCCCCCGCGCCCAGAGCCAGTTCCCGCAGGAGTGGCGCAGGGTTGGCGACCTCGCCGACGTCAGCTCGGTCGGCTTCGCGATGGAGAACCTCTTCGTCGCCGCCCGCGGGCGCGGCCTCGGCACCGTGGCCACGGTCTTCCACCTCTTCGAGGAAGAGCGCTTCCGCGCCCTGCTCGACCTTCCGCCGGAGGTCGAGGCCCCGATCATCACCCCGCTCGGATACCCGGTCGAGTTCCCGAAGGGGCTGCCGCCGGCGATCGCCGCGGCGCGCCGGCCCTGGCGGGCGCTGGTCCACGACGACCGCTGGGGAAACGCCAGGGCCGAAGCGAGCTGAGACTCACCAGCGCCCGCGCCCGCCGCCGCCAGCCGACGCGGCGGCGGAGGGCCCGCTCGAGCCGCCGCAGTTCCGCCCAGGCGGACCGCGCGGCTCCGGCGGCGGGCGCGGACGGCGCGAAGCGGGCGGCGGTCGCCAGCCGGTAGAGCCGCTCGGCATCGATCCCCAGCCGCGCGCGCAGGCCCGCGCAGCGCTCCAGCGGGGAGAGGGTCGGCCCCAGCGCCACGCCCAGGTCGGCGGCCCGCCCCTCCAGCTCGCGCACGGCGCCCAGCACGCGCGCGCGCTCGCCGCCGCGCCTGCGGCGGCCCTCCCGGCGCAGCCGGCGCGCACCGGCCGGGAGGAGGAGGGCGGCGGCGAGGCCCAGCCCGGCCCAGAGCCATGTCGCGATCCCGTCGTGGGTCGCCGTCGGCCGGGACGCCGGGCCGCCGCTGGTCTGGCCCAGCGGGAGCCGGGGCTCGGGCAGCGAGAGGCGCGGCGCCGGGCCTCGCGATGCCGCCGCCGCCGATGGGAGCTCGAAGTCAGGCGACGAGGCCGAGGCCCGGTTCGGCACCGAGCGACCCGGGGTGGGGTCGAAGGGCAGCCAGCCGTCGCGGGGGAACAGGACCTCCACCCAGGAGTGGGCGTCGCGGTCCAAGACCTGGAACGACCGGGTGCCGGGGTCGTAGTCGCCGTTCGTGTAGCCGACCGCCACGCGGCTCGGGATGCCGACCGTTCGCAGCATCAGCGCCATCGCGCCGGCGAAGTGCTGACAGAAGCCGCGCCGCGTGTGGAACAGGAAGTCGACGAGGGGCGCGCGGCCCTGCGGCGGCAGCGGCGGACGCTCGTCGTAGGCGTAGCCCGAGCGCAGGTAGCGCTCGAACCGGCTCACGACCTCGTAGGGGCTGGTTGCGCCGCGGGCGAGTCGCCGCGCAAGCCGCGCCACCTCCGCGTACTCGCCGAACGCGGACGCCGCGGGCGGGGCGGACCGCGAGCCCCAGACCGGCATCGTCACCAGCGGCCCGTGCGGGCCCGCGATCAGGGAGACCAGCCGCGCGGAGACCTCGCCGGGCGCGTAGCGGCGCTCGCGTCCGAGCGCGGCCGGCGCGACGTCGGGCACGAGCGACACCGCGGAGTAGCCGTCCCCGCGCCGCAGGGGGGACGGGAGGCGGACGGTCCCGCCCACCAGCGACAGCGGAGTCGGGAAGGACCCGCTGAAGGCCAGCGGCCGTCCGCCCGCCAGCAGCACGTCGCTGTCGACCCCGACGAACGTGATCTGCTGGCGCACGCGCCTGCCCGGCGCGCTCGGCCCGCCCGACAGCGTCACGGCGTCACCGACGCGCGGCAGCGGCACGGAGGGGTCGAGCTGGCTGTAGGTGAAGGCCGTGCCGTCGAACATGTCGAGCGTGGCCGCCCGAAGCGGCAGCGACCTGTCGGCACGCAGGCGCACCACGACCCGTGGCTCCGCCGGCCAGGACAGCCTGCCATAGACCTGGACCAGGTCGAGCCCGCCTGCGGCGACGGCCCGCTCGGCGCCGAGGAGGCGCCACGACTCCCAGTCCAGCCATGCCGAGCCACGCGAGAGGCCGCCGCCCACCCCCGCGCCCACGACCACGAGCGCCGCCCCCGCCACGGCGGCGCCGCGCGCGCCGTGGGCACCCGGCGCCCGCTGGCGGGCGGTGCCGAGGGCGCCGACGGCGAGCGCGGCGAGCGCCACCCCCAGGGCCACCGCGCCGGCGACGGTCGCGTCGGCGGGCTGCTGAACGGTCCAGCGGTAGCCCAGCGCCAGCCCGGCCAGCGCCAGGCCGGCTACCGGGCGCCCTCGTACGACGACCTGCCAGACCAGCATGGCCACGATGGCGGCCAGCGCGAGGTCCAGCAGCGCGACGAGGGCGGGCTCCCCCGCCGCCGAGAAGGGCGGCGCGGCGGCCGAGGCCGCCCCCAGCCCGTCCGGCAGGATCTGGACGAGCGCACGCCAGGACGCCCCGTCCAGACGCAGGAGCGCACCGGCCGAGACGGGCGCCGCCAGCGCGATGACCCCGAACGCGCAGGCCGCCGCGAGCATCGGGAGGGCCCCCCGGACGCGGGTCGTCAGGCGCAGTCGGGCCGCGGCAGGCAGGGCGGCCAGCGCGCACAGGAGCGCCAGCCGGCCCGAGCGCCCCTCCGCGTAGAGCCCGCTCCACGCCGAGAGCACCAGGCCCACCAGCATGGCGGCCTGCGCCGCTCGGGCGAGGCCCACGCTCACGCGAGCGCGCCCGCCGTGGCGGCACTGGACGCAAGCCCCGAGGCCTCGAGCGCCCGCGGCAGGTCGGCGAGCGTCTGCGCCACGGCGACCGTCGCGCCGGCCCGGCGCAGGTCCGCCGCGGCCCCGGCGCCGGCGGGGCCGGCCAGGACGCAGCAGACGGCGATCCCCCGTTGCCGGGCCGCCCGCACGCCGCCCGGCAGGGCCGGGTCGGCGGCGGCGGTGACGAGCACCAGCGAGCGCAGGCCGCCGCAGCGGCGGAGCGCGCCCGCCAGGGCGGCGGACACCGGTTCGGCGCCGTCGGCGGTCACGGTGGCGAGCGTGCGCTCGAACGCTGCCCACGGCGCTCCGGCGGGAAGCCGGGGGGGCGCCCCGCCGCCGCTGTGCTCGAACGCCATGCCGGCGCCGTCCCCGCCGGCGTGCCAGAGCAGGCTGGCGGCGGCCGCCACCGCGACCTCGAAGGGCTCCTCGGCGCACGCCGCCCAGCCGTCCAGCAGCAGCAGGCGCGACTCGCCGCGGCCGGCCGACCCGCGCAGCTCCTTGACCTGCAGGCGGCCGCGCTTGGCGGTCTGGGCCCAGTGCACGCGCCCCAGCGGGTCACCCGGCTGGTAGTCGCGCACCCGGTCGAGCTCGTGAGCGCCGGCGGCGCTCCAGGCGCTGGCCCGGCGCAGCCCGGAGGCCCCTTCCCAGAACGGGACCGCGATCGGGACCACGGGGGCCAGCCCCAGGAGCAGCGCCTCGCCGTCGCCGTCGTACCGTCGCGACACGAGACCGAACGGGTCGCCGACCACGATCCCCGGTGGCGTCAGGCGGTGTTCCCCGCGGCGGACGCGCGGGATCTCCCAGGAGCGCTCGCGCCACCCGCTCGCCGGGCGCGGTCGAACGACCCCGGCCGCCGCCGGCACGCCCGCGTCGAGCCGCCACCCCAGCATCGCCAGCGCGCCGGCCGTCCTGCCCGCGATGCGGACGGTCACGCTCGCGCCTTGCCCGGCGGGGACCCGGGCCGGGCTCAGCGCCCGCTCGACCCGCAGGCGGCCGCCGACGAGACGGACCGCGGCCAGGGCCAGCGCCGGCAGCAGGATCAGCCCCACACCGAGCGGCATCAGCGCCGGCGTGCCGAAGCCGAGGCTCGCCAGCACGGCGGCTGCGCCCACCGCCAGGGCCGCCGCAGGACGCGATCGCGGGAGGGGGACGAGCCGCCGCCGGGGCCGCTGGTCCGGGCTGGGGGGCCCCTCAGACAAACGGCACCGCGGTGGCGTCGAGCACGTCGGCCACCACGTCCTCGGCGCTCGAGCCCCGCGCGCGGGCGTCGCCCGCCACCACCAGCCGATGCGTCAGGACCATCGGCGCCAGCGCCTTGACGTCGTCCGGGAGGACGTAGCCGCGCCCCTCGAGCAGCGCCGACGCCTTGGCCGCCCGCAGGAGGCTGAGGCCCGCGCGGGGGCTCCCGCCCAGCGCGAGGCGCCGGTCCGTGCGCGTGGCCGCCACCAGGGCGACCACGTAGTCGGCAAGGGTCGGGTCGACGTGCACCCGCAGCGCCGCCGCCATCGCCGCGGCAAGCTCGTCCGGCGCGCCCGCGGGGCGCACGTCCTCGACCGCGTCCCGTGCGGCCAGGTCGAGCAGCATCGCGGCCTCCACGCCCGCCGGCGGATAGCCGAGGGCCAGCCGGAGCATGAAGCGGTCGAGCTGGGCCTCGGGCAGCGGGAACGTGCCCTCGTACTCGACCGGGTTCTGCGTGGCGACGACCATGAACGGGCGGGGCAGCGCCCGCGTGCGCCCGTCCACGGTCACCTGGCCCTCCTCCATGCACTCGAGCAGGGCGGACTGGGTCTTCGGCGAGGCGCGGTTGATCTCGTCGACCAGCACCAGGTTCGCGAAGACCGGCCCCGGCCGGAAGTCGAACGTCTGCGCGCGCTGGTCCCAGACGTTGACGCCGGTCACGTCCGCCGGCAGCAGGTCCGAGGTGCACTGGACGCGGGCGAAGCGCAGGCCGGCCGCCCGGGCCAGGCTCTTGGCGAGCACCGTCTTCCCCACTCCGGGGACGTCCTCGATCATCAGGTGGCCGCCGGCCAGCAGGCAGACGACGCAGGCCTCGAGGGTCGTCCGCGACGCGCGGACCGCCCCCGCGCAGGCATCGACGAGCGCCTGCCCCAGCGCGCTCGCGCGGGTCAGCTCATCGTCGTGGAGCGGCTCCGAAGCGACGGACAGGCGTTCGATCGAGCAAGGGTAGCAAGGGGCTCAGCCCGTCCTGACCACGCCCTCGACCACCCTGGCCGCCAGCGTGAAGGCCGGCTGCTGGAGGCGGTCGGCGGTGTCGCAGGGCTGGTGGCGGCATGCGTCCTCGCCGCGCCAGGACTGGAACACCATGCCCGGGATGCCGGCCAGCTCTGGCTCGCGGTGGTCGGAGTTCCCCTGGCTGTCGTCGCGCGCCCAGACCAGCCGCACCCCCGCGCGGCGGGCGATGCGCAGCACCTGGCCCTCCACCGCGCGGCGTGGCCGGCGCTGGGGCGAGCGCAGCCAGAAGCGGCTGCCGAAGCCGAAGTCGTCGAGCGAGAGCACGTAGCGCACCCGGCTGCCGACGCCCCGGGCGCGCACGCGGGCCACCAGCTGCGACGCCCCCAGGTGGTCGATCGTGCCGGTGACTCCGCGCTCCTCCGAGCCCGTCGCCACCAGCCAGATCTCGCAGCGCGGTCGCAGCTCGCGCAGCCGATCGGCGAGCCCCACCAGCAGGCCCAGCCCGGAGCCGTTGTCGTTTGCTCCGGGGGCGATCGTGACGCTGTCGGCGTGCGCCACCAGGATCTTCAGGCAGCCGGTGGAGCTGCCGTACCGCCCGACCACGTTCGATGAGCGCCCGCGGCGGGGGACGTCGAAGGGGTCGCGCAGGACGGCCAGCCCGGCCGCGCGGAAACGTGCCTCGGCGAGGTCGAGCGCGCGGCCCTCGCCGACGCTGGTCGAGGGGCGAGGTCCGATCTGGCTGGCGACCTGCGCGGCCACCCGGTACGCCTCGGCGGCGAGCGGCGGGGGCGCCGCCGAGGCGGCGGCGGGCGCGAGCGTCGCCGCCGCCCATGTGAGCACGATCCACGTCGTCGGGAACCTCATCGTCGGCAAGGCTACTGTCGGCGGCCCGCGGCCAGGCGGGTGGGACCGGAGCCTCTCCGCGATCCTGAACCGTGTCGCCTCGGGCGGGGAGG
>JAWVEW010000004.1:0-5363 GCA_033856495.1 Miltoncostaeaceae bacterium
ACGCCGGCGACGAGCCCGGCCAGCAGGATCACCGTGGTGGTGAAGAGGCTTCGCGCCGCGGCGGCTCCCAACGGGCCGGCGATGAGGGCCAGGCGCGGCGCCGGGCTGGCCTGCAGGCGCGCGAAGAACCCGCCCTCCAGGTCGCGGGCGAGCGTGAGCCCCGAGTTGATCCCGGCGAACCCGGCTCCCATCGTGGCCGCCATCGGCAGGGTGAATGCCACGTAGGAGGCGCCGCGGAACTCGGGCAGGGCGCCGATGCCGCGGAAGGCCCCCGCAGTGGCGACCAGGATGAGGAGCGGCAGCACCAGCGAGGGGATGAAGACCGACGGCGTGCGGCGCACGAGCAGCAGGTTGCGTCGCAGGAGGGCCAGGCTGACCACCAGGCCTCCGCGCCCCGCGCCCATCAGCTGCCCCTCCTGAGCCGGCCCCGCAGGGCGAGCGCGCTCCCGGCGAGGCCGAGCGCGGCCAGGCCTGCGGCGATCGCGAGCGCGGTCCCCGCCGAGCCGCCCTCGGCGCCGCCGATGATGCCCGCTCGCATCCCCTCCACCAGGTGCGAGATCGGATTGGCGTCGGCCACGGCGCGGAACCAGCCGTGCATGGTCTCGCGCGGGAAGAACGCGGACGAGAAGAAGATCAGCGCGAAGTAGAGCGGGAAGGTGCCCTGGACGGCCTCCGCCGATCCCGTCCGCAGCGCCAGCACGATCCCCAGTCCGCCGACCGCGACCGTCACCAGCGCCGCGGTGGTCACGAGCGCGAGCAGCCCCTCCGCCCCGCCCTCCGCCCTCGCGCCGAACACGAGGGCGACCGCGACGAAGACGGCGGTCTGGGCCACCGCGATCGCAGCCGCCCCGGCCAGCCGCCCGCCCAGCACGGCGACCCGCGATGCGGGGGAGGCCACCAGGCGGTCGAGGAAGCCGCCCTCGAGGTCGTTTGCGAAGGCGCCTGCCGCGCCGGTCGCGGGGCTGATCGCGCCCTGGAGCACGGCGCCGGCGAGCGCGAAGTCGAGGAAGCCGTTGACCTGCGGAAAGCCCGCAATGCGGCCCGGGGCCTCCCCGAAGGAGGCGGAGAAGATCGCCATCAGCACGAGCGGGAAGAAGATGCCCGGGAACCAGACGTCCGGCTGGCGCAGCGTCACGGTCACCGAGCGGTGCGCCAGCGCGGCGGTCTGCCGGAGGGCGAGCGCGCTCACGGTCGTGCCGGGGCGTCGACGGCGAGCGGCTCCGCGCCCGGCTCGTCGGCGTCGTCCTCGCGCAGCCGCCGTCCGGTGGCCGCGATGAAGACGTCGTCCAGGCTCGGCTCCTTCAGGTCGAGGCCGGCGACGGCGATTCCGGCCTCGTCGAGCGCGCGCACCACGTCGGCGACCGCCGCGGCGCCCGCGCGCAGGCGCGCGGCGACGGCCCCCGCGGCGCCGCTGCGGGCGGGAACCGGCGGCCCGAACGCCGCCAACAGGGCCGCCGCCGCGGGAGCCTCGGCCGGGTCGCCGACGACGATCGTCAGCGTCGGGTCTCCCACCCGCGCCTTCAGCTCGCGCGGGGTGCCCTCGGCCACCAGCCGGCCGCCGTCGATGATGCCGACCCGCGCCGCCAGCTGGTCCGCCTCCTCGAGATACTGGGTGGTGAGGAAGACGGTCGTGCCGGCATCCGTGTTGAGCCGGCGCACCTCGTCCCAGATGGTGGCCCGGGAGATCGGGTCCAGGCCCGTCGTCGGCTCGTCCAGGAAGAGCACGATGGGAGCGTGGACGAGGGCCATGGCGAGGTCCAGGCGACGGCGCATGCCGCCCGAGTAGGTGCGCACCTGTCGGTCGGCGGCCTCGGCCAGCCCCACCCGATCCAGCAGCTCGGCGGCCCGGGTGCGGCCGGCGGCGCCGCTCAGCCCGTGCAGCACACCCTGCAGGCGAAGCAGCTCGCGCCCGGTCATGTAGCGGTCGAGCGCGGCCTCCTGGAGCGCGAGGCCGATCGAGCGGCGCACTGCCGCCGCCTCTGCCACGACGTCGTGGCCCGCCACGAGCGCCCGCCCGCGGGTCGGCCGCAGCAGCGTGGCGAGGATCCTGACCATCGTGGTCTTGCCGGCTCCGTTGGGCCCGAGGAAGCCGTAGATCTCGCCCGGCGCCACGGTCAGGTCGACGCCGTCGACCGCGCGGATGCCGCCCTTGAACTCGCGCACGAGGCCGTGCGCCTCGATCGCGCCTGGCACCCGGCCTCCCGATCCGCGCCCGCGCCGACGTCCCCGGGAACGATAGAGGGACCGTTGTGCGGCGGCCCCAGGGCACCACCGCTGCCGGCGCCTCCGCCGGCGGACGCTAAGATCCTCACGTGAGCCTCGCCCGCGACGAGTCAGACGACCTCGCTCGCCGCCTCGCCCGGCTCAAGGACGAGGTGGACCAGCAGGTGCGCAAGCGCGACCTCGCCGCCGACGGCGATGAGCGCGGGGACGCCCACCACCACCCCGCCGAGGCGGCGACGGACGCCGACCTGCGCGAGGGTGAGCTGCGCGCCCAGCTCAAGTGGCGCGAGCGCCAGAAGCGCCTGCAGCAGGTCCAGGAGGCGCTGGCCAAGGGCACGTACGGGGTCTGCGTCGACTGCGGACAGCCGATCCCGGAGGCGCGGCTGCGCGCGGTGCCGGACGCGATCCGGTGCGTCCCCTGCCAGTCCGCCTCGGCCCACAAGCGCTGAGCCCGATCGCGGCGGAGTCGCCCCCGGCCGCCCACGGCGCCCCCCTCTCAAGACGGGCCGCGGGCGACCGGGGGCAAGCGTTCTGTTCGACGTCCCGGCCGGGCCTCCTCGCCCTCCCGGCCACGGGGACGGCGGGCCCGGCCGCAGCGCGCCCGGGCCGCCGGCGGGGGCCGGTCGATCGCGGTCTACCGAACGGGTTCTCGGGAAGCCGCGGCCTCGGGTGGATCGGGCACCAGCGAGAGCGGCGGCCGCTCATCGACGATGAACATCGCCGCCTCCCTCGCGCCGTCGGCCAGCCGGCGCCCCACCGGCGAGTCCGGGCCGAGGTCTTCGGCCGCGGCGCGCATGAACCTCGCGATCGCTCGCAGCCACAGGCGCTCGCGATCGGTCGGCCAGGTCGTTCCGTTGGTCGGCGCGGTCGGGGGCGCCTGGTCGCCGGTGCCGCCGGGTCCATCGGTCGGAGCGGGCGCGCGTCGGCGATCCGCTCTGGGACCGCCCTTGTATACGTCGAACAGGCACATCTCTCGTACCTCCGCACGTCTGCGGGCCGGAACTCTCGCGACATGCGCCTGGCGGGCACGCGGCGGGAGTCTCCAGACTACGATCGAGCCTGACTCAGGTGCACTCTACGGCCTGTCAGGGAACAGGGCCACCGCCGGCACCCCTTGCGAGAGCCGCGCGGCCCGATTTCGGGCCGGCCGCGCTTGGCGCGACCCGGGACCGATATCCTGGGAGACCGAATGGCCTGGCCAGGCGTAGAGCGCCGTGCAAGGCTTGACCCGAGGACACGGCTGACGACCGAGGTGGCGATGATCGCGCTGGCCGACACCCTACGTGAAGCGCGGCACGTCGCCGGACTCACACAGCGTCAGGTCGCGGACGCGCTGGCGGTGCCGCATACCTATCCGAGCCGGTGGGAGCGGGGAGTCACGCGACCCGGACCGGCGAATCTGCTCGCGCTGGCCGAGCTCTACGGCCTCGATGCGGCCGCCCTCCTGCGCATGTACGCCCCTGCGCCGCCGGCGCGACCGCCCGGTACGGTCCAGAGCGCTCGGCCTGCGGCGAAGGGTGACGGCGGTGCGGCGGCGGCGCTCAGCAGGGCCGTGGCGGGTGCGGCCTCCGAGGCCGGTGCGCCGCGGCGCCGTCGGCGCGCATCGGCGGCGGCCGGCGGAGCGGCCGCCGACGCCTCCCGTCCCAACTAGGTAGGTCGCGGTGTCGGGCAGCAGCGCAGGTCTGCGCGGCCGCGGGTCCCGGGCGCTGCCGGCCGCCGCCCTGCTGGCGGCGCTCCTCGTCCCCGCGGGGGGCCTCGAGGCCGGGATCGTGAGCCCGGACCTCCAGGCGAGGCTGGCCCAGGCCGCGCCCGACGAGCCGGTCGCCGTCATCGCCACCCTGGCGCGGCAGATCGATCCGGGCGCCTACCAGGGCGATCCCGCCGGCCTCGTCGCCGCCGAGAAGCGCCTCGCCGACGAGACCCAGCCGGAGGTGGTCGCGGCCGCCGGCGTGCCCGTGACCCGCTTCTGGATCACCAACGCGGTCGCCTTCGCCGCGCCGCGCGACATCGTCGCCCGAGTCGCGGCGCTGCCCGCCGTCGCGATCGTCGACCTCACGCCGACCGGTGTGGCCGCCACGCCGGCGCCGCCCTCGGTGACCGGAGCCACCGTCACCCATGCGCTGAGCGGCGTCCGGGTGCGGGCGGGCGGCGTCGCCTCGGGACGGACCCTGCTCGTGGCGGGCGTCCTCAAGCGCGTGGGGAGCGTCCGCGCGACCCTCCGTCGTGTCGGGCGTCCCCTCGGCTCGGCTCCCGCGCTCGTGCGGTTCGCCCCGGGGCCGGGGAGGTTCCGACTGATGCTGCCGCTGGGCCGCCTGGCCCGAGGGGCTTACCGCCTGACCGTCCAGGCGACGACGCCGTCGGGGCGCCCGGTGGGGCCTCCGACGACGAGGCGAGTCCGTGTCTGAATATGAAGGTCTTGACCGGGACCTTCGGCCGCAGTACATGAGTTAGCGCATGGTCGGCCTGGCAGAGACACTCCGCGTCGCGCGTTTGACCGCCGGCCTGACACAGCGGCAGGTCGCCGACGCCCTGGCCGTGCCCCATACGTATCCCAGCCGCTGGGAGCGCGGTGTGAGCCGCCCCGCACCCGCCAACCTCCTGGCGCTGGCCGAGCTCTTCAGGCTCGACCCCGGCGTCCTCCTGCGGCTGTACGCCGGCCCGTCCAGCAGCCGGGGCGCCCCCCCCGCGGCGGGCGGCGCGACCGCCGCGCGCGAGGACGCCGCCGCGGCCGAGGCCCTCGCCCGCGCGCTCACCGAGGCCGCGTCGGCGACTGCCGCGCGACCCCGTCGTCGCCGACGCGCGAGCGGCCCGCCGGACATCCCTCCGGCAGAGCCGGGGAACGTCGACCGCTGAAGGAGGCGGGCGTCCCGGGCGCGACGCGCCGGGCTGACGCCTGCGGCCGCGGGCCTCGCCCGCTGGCGATCGGCGCGCTCACGGCGGCGCTGGCCCTCGGCGCGGCGTCCTGCGGCGGCGGCGGTCCCTCGCCGACGACCGACGGAGAGGGCGGTCGCCCCTTGAGGGGAGGCGTCGTGATCATCGGGCAGGACCAGACGCCCAGCTCCCTAAACCAGTTGCTGGTCGGAGGCGCCACCCTCGTCACCCACCAGTCGCTGTGTCCGATCCAGTGCGAGAACATGCTC
>JAWVEW010000005.1:0-18051 GCA_033856495.1 Miltoncostaeaceae bacterium
ATCCACCGCTGGCCGAGGCACCGGTCCGCCTGCGGGCGTGGCGCTCGGCGGACGAGGCCGCCCTCGTGGCCAGCTGCCGCGATCCGCTCATCGACCGCTACACGCACGTGCCCTCCCCCTACCGGGCGAGCGACGCGCGCGCCTGGGTCGCGGGCCAGGGGGACCGGCTGCGCAGCGGGCTCTCGCTCGACCTCGCGATCGCCGACCTCGCGACCGACGAGCTCCTCGGCGCCATCGGCATGCACGCGTTCCGCTGGCAGGACCGCAGGGCGGAGGTGGGCTACTGGCTCGCGCCCGAGGCGCGCGGGCGCGGGGTCGCCACGTGCGCCCTGCGGCTCCTCTCGCGCTGGGCGCTCGCCAACCTGGGCCTGGCCAGGCTGGACCTCTTCGCGGAGGAGGAGAACGTCGCCTCCGTGCGCGTCGCCGAGCGGGCCGGCTTCGTGCGCGAGGGGCTGCTGCGCTCCTACATCGAGATCAAGGGCCGGCGCCGCAGCGTCCTGGTCTTCTCGCTCCTGGCGCACGATGTTGCGTCAGGCGGGGAATCGGGAACGAGACCGCTGCCGGACGCGGCCCGACCCGCCGCGCGGCACCGCGCCCCGAGGAGGCAGCCGTGACCACGAGAGCGGACCCGTTGCCGGTGGAGGAGGGACTGCTGGCGCAGGCAGCGGACGAGGCGATCGCCCGCGCGCAGAGCTTGAGCATGATGCTCACCGGCGAGCCGCTCAGGCCCCGGCTGGAGCTGGGCCTGTCGGCGCTGGCCCGCTCTCAGGGCCCGAGGCTGGTCGGCGACCGGCTCGGCGAGCCGGTCGCGCCGGCGGCGCGACAGGGCGCCCTCTCCAGCTGGTGGGCCGGGCGCCCCAGGAGCGGCGACGCACCGGAGCCGCGCTACCCCCTGAAGGGCCTGCTGGTTCCGCTGCTGGTGTTCGCCGGCCTGCTGACGACGGTGGTCGTGACGAGGGGCGACGGCACCCGCGGCGTCCTCGCGCTGGGCGTCGTCGCGGTCGCCGTGCTGATCGTCCTCGTCCCGGTGCTCGCACGCAGGCAGGGCCCCAGCGTGCCGCCCGCCGAGACCAAGGAGGTGCTCGACGTGATGGCGGGGGTGATCCTCGCCACCCACCCCGCCCGCGGGACGCCGCCCGCCGGCAGGGCGGCGACGGGCGGCGATGGCGCGGACGGCTAGTTGGCGGCGCTGGTGCCCATGGAGTCGTACTCGGTGCGCCACCCGCTGGGCGCCCCGGGGGGCCGGTATGCGGCGCGCGCCCTCGCGGCCAGGCCCAGGGCCTCGCCGGCGACCTGGGGTCCGACCAGCTGGTGGGTGGTGATCGCGCGAACCAGCTGCGACGCGCGGACGCCGCCGACGATCGCGGCCGCGGTGGCCTCGTCCGGAGCCTCGTAGATGACGACCCCGTCGTGGTCGCCGAGCATCCAGTAGAAGCACTCCATCGTCCCGCCCATGTCCTCGATCAGCTTCCGCGCGGCCTCCGAGCGGTCGCCCGGGTTGGCGACCATCCGGCTCCAGGCCTCTCCGGTGTAGTCGAACACGCTGAGGTACTTGGCCATCGAGACTCCCTGACGACGCGATTGACCCGGGCGGCTCGTGGGCAGGCCAGCCCGATGGAGTGGTGTTTCCCCGGAGCGGCGCCCTCTACCCGAACGTGAACGCATAGCCTCGCACGCCGGGATCGAGCTCGACGCGCAGGCGGTGGCGGCCGGGGCTGCCGGGCAGGGCGACCAGCGCGTAGAGACGGCTCGCGCGCACCGCGAAGCGCCCGTCGGGGCCGACGTCGGCGCCGGCCGAGCCGGGACCGACGGGACGCCCGTCCACCAGCACGCGGCCCCCCCTGCGCCCGCCGGGGCTGTCGAGGACGAGATAGACCTTGCTGGCATGGAAGGCGAGCTCGATCGCGGCGGCCGGCCCGGCCGTGATCCGCTCCGCGCCCACGGTCCAGGTCCCGTCGTATGCGAGCTGGTCCGGCGCCAGGGCCGCCGGCGCCCGATAGGCGAACGCCCGCCCGGGGCGCAGCTGGTCGTCCTGGGCGAAGCGCGCGAGGCGGGCCAGCCCGAGGTAGCTCTCCGGCGTCTGCCCGGCGGCGCGCGGCGTCTGGTCAGGGATCCCCGCCTCCGCGCCGCCCCCGGTGGGGGCGAGACCCAGCAGGACGCGCACCAGTCGCTCGGTGCCCTCGTAGTCGCCCTCGCCGAGCTTCAGGTGCCGAAGGTGGCCGCGGCGGTCGATCAGGTACTCGGCGGGCCAGGCCTGGTTGTCGTAGGCGTCCCAGGTCGCGTAGTCGGGGTCCAGCGCGACCGGGTACCGGATGCCCAGGTCGCGGACGGCGTCCCCGACGTTGCCGGGGTCGGCCTCGAACGCGAACTCCGGCGTGTGCACGCCCACGATCGTCAGGCCGCGGGAGCGGTAGGCGGCGTCGAGCGCCTTCAGGTGGGGCAGGGTGCGCAGGCAGTTCACGCAGGAATAGGTCCAGAAGTCCAGCAGCACGACGCGCCCGCGCAGGCCCGCGAGGGACGGCGTCCGGCCGTCGGTGTTGAACCAGCGGGAGATGCCGCGCAGCGCCGGCGCCGGCCCGGCGTCCGGGAGGTCGCTCAGGTCTGCCGCGATACTGGGCCGCGAGGCGTCGCGCCCGCCCAGCCGCGCCAGGTCGCCGCGGGAGGAGCGCTCCAGGCCCTGCAGCACCGACGTGTAGCCGGGCACGTCCTCGATCAGGCTCACCGTGAGCCGGGTGTCCAGGCCCGCGGCCACCACCACGGCGGTGGCGACCATGAGGACGCCCATCGCCTGGCGGATGCGCTCGGAGCGCGGCGCCAGCCGGCGCACCAGGCCCCGGCCGCCCCAGGCGACCGCCAGCAGCGGCACGGCCGCCCCCAGCGAGTAGGCGATCAGCACCGCCGCGGTCTCGCCGTCGGTGCGGCCGGTGGCGACGATCGCGGTGACGCTCGCGAGCACCGGTCCGGCGCAGGGGGTCCAGATCAGCCCCAGCGCCACCCCCAGCGCCAGGCCGCCGGCGACGCCGCTGCCCCCCCGCGGGATGCGGTGCCCCAGCCGGACCAGCGGCGCGAAGGCCCGCGACAGCCGGGCGTCGGCGCGCGGGACCAGCATCCCCAGCCCGAACAGGCCGAGCACCGCCACGGCGCCGATGCGCTGGGCGTCGGGGCTCACGCCGGCCGCGCGCAGGGCGCGGGTGAGCGCGAGCGTGAAGAGCGCGAAGGACCCGACCAGGCCGAGCACGACGGCCGGCGGCCGCCAGCGTCCGCCGCCGAGCGAGCCGCCCATGATCGCGGGCAGCACCGGGATCACGCACGGCGACATCGCGCTGACGGCGCCGGCCACCAGCGCGACGAGGACCAGGATCACCACCGTAGAGTGGCCCCTTCCGCGCCCGGCGTTACAGGGCGCCCGGGCGGGCCCTGGCCCGCCCGCCTCCGGCCCGACAGACTTGCGGGCCCATGAGCGACCTGGCCCAGTCCGTTCCCGCCTCAGCCCCCGCCGACGCCGACGCGGCGGCGCCTCCCCGGCCGGGCGACCCCGACGCGCAGCTGCGGGCGGACATCTCGCTCCTCGGGCGCCTGCTGGGCCAGGTGCTGGTGGAGCAGGCCGGCGACGAGCTCTTCGACACCGAGGAGCGCCTGCGCGCGCTGGCGAAGAGCCTTCACGCCGACGAGCCGGAGAACGGTCAGCCGAGCTCAGAGCCGGAGCTGATGGAGGTCGTGGACCGCCTCGGCGCCCAGGAGATGATCGCGGTGATCCGCGCCTTCTCGATCTACTTCCAGCTCGTCAACACCGCCGAGCAGCATCACCGGGTGCGCCGGCGGCGGCTGCGCGACGCCGAGCGGGAGGAGGCCCGTCGGGCGCAGCCGGAGAGCCTGGCGGCCGCCATCGGCGGGTTCGCGGCGGAGGGGGTGCCGGCGGAGCGGGTGCGGGCGGCGCTCGAGCGCCTCTCGATCGAGCTCGTGGTGACGGCCCACCCGACCGAGATCAGCCGGCGCACGGTGCTCGGCAAGCAGATGCTGGTGGCGGCCTGCCTGGACGAGCTCGACAACGCGGCCCGCTCGCCGGGCGAGCATCGGGAGACGGTCGAGCGCCTGCTGGAGGAGATCACGATCCTCTGGCAGAGCGACGAGATGCGCTCCGCCAAGCCGCGCGTGATCGACGAGGTGCGCCGCGCGCTCTTCATCTTCGAGGAGGTGCTCTTCGACGTCGTCGGGCTGGTGGAGGAGGAGCTCGAGCGGCTGCTGCAGCGCCACTACCCGGGCCTCTCGGCGCCGCCGGCGTTCCTGCGCTTCGGCTCCTGGGTCGGCGGCGACCAGGACGGCAACCCCAACTGCACGCCCGAGGTGCTGCACGAGGCGCTGGGGCTGCACCGCGAGCTGGCCCTTCGGATGCTGCGCGACCGCGTGCGCGCGGTGGCGGCGGACCTCGGGATCTCCACCCGGATGGCCGGCGTGAGCCCGGAGCTCATGGCCTCGATCGCCGCCGACGAGGAGGCGATGCCCCGGACACTGGCCTTCGTCGGAACCCGCAACGCCACCGAGCCGTACCGGCGCAAGCTCTCCTTCGCATGGGAGCGGCTCGACCCCGGGGGGGAGCTGCCGTACCGCTCGGCCTCGGAGCTCGTGGCCGACCTCGAGGTGATCCGGCGCTCGCTGGAGGCCAACCGGGGCGAGCGCGCGGCCCATCGCAGCGTCGGCCGGCTGCTGCGCCAGGCCCGGACCTTCGGCTTCCACCTGGCGCGGCTCGACGTTCGCCAGCACTCGGAGCGGATCCACGAGGCCGTGGGCGAGTGGGTCGGGGACATCGCCGACCGCTACCACGACATGCCCGAGCCCGAGCGCGCGCGGCTGCTGGAGCGCCTGCTCGACTCGCCGGTCACCCTGCCCGAGCCGGAGCTGATCACGTCGGCCGGGGAGGAGCTCACCCGCACCTTCCACGAGCTGGCGAGGGCGGTCGACGAGCACGGGACGCAGGCCGCGGGCACGGTGATCGTGAGCTTCACGCAGCGCCCGTCCGACCTGCTCGCCGCGCAGCTGCTCTGCAAGCAGGCGGGGCTCGTGCATCCGGACCGCTCGAACGTCGACCTCGTCCCGCTCTTCGAGAGCATCGAGGACCTGCGCGGCGCGCCGGACACGCTTCGCGGGCTGCTGCGGATCCCGGCCTACCTGCGAAACGTCGAGGCCCGCGGCGGCCGGCAGGTGGTGATGGTCGGCTACTCCGACTCGAACAAGGACGGCGGCTACCTCGCCGCCAACTGGGAGCTCTTCCTCGCCCAGGAGCGGCTGGTCGACGTCTGCCGGCTGAACGACGTGAAGCTCACGCTCTTCCACGGCCGCGGCGGAACCGCCAGCCGGGGCGGCGGCTCCACCTACGCATCGGTGATGGGGGGTCCGGCAGGGAGCCTGAACGGCGCCATCCGCATCACCGAGCAGGGCGAGGTGGTGTCGTTCAAGTACGCGCTGCCGCCGATCGCCGAGCGCAACCTCGACTCGGTCACCGCGGCGGTGCTCGAGCGCACCCTCCAGGAGGACGAGGCCGGGGGCTTCAGCGGCCGCAAGCGGGTCTGGGACGAGGCGGTGGCGGAGCTGGCCGAGACCTCGCTCGCCCACTACCGGGCGCTCGTGCACCGCGACCCCGGCTTCCGGCGCTACTTCCTCCAGGCGAGCCCGATCCGCGAGCTGGAGCTGCTCAACATCGGCTCACGGCCATCGCGCCGTCCGAGCGGCAACCCCGACGACCTCCTCCGCGTCGAGCGCCTGCGCGCGATCCCGTGGGTCTTCGCCTGGATGCAGAACCGGCACCTGCTGCCGTCCTGGTACGGCGTCGGGACGGCGATCGAGGGCTTCATCGGCCGGTACCGGGGCGGGCTGGCCGTGCTGCAGGAGATGTACGCGGAGTGGCCCTGGTGGCGGGCGGTGGTCGACAACTGCTCGATGACCGTGGCCAAGGCCGACATGCGGATCGCCGCCCGCTACGCGGACCTGGTGGCCGACGAGCACCTGCGCGAGCGGATCTTCTCGAAGACCCAGGCCGAGTTCGCGTCCTCCTGCCGTGGCCTGATGGCCATCGTCGGCGTCGACGGGCTGCTGGACGACAAGCCGTACCTGCAGCGCTCGATCCGGCTCCGGAACCCCTACATCGACCCGATGCACTACGTGCAGGTGCGCCTGCTGCACGAGCTGCGGGCCGCGAAGGGCGCCGACGCGCGCGCGGCGCTGGAGTACCCGCTCCTGCTGACCGTCAGCGGGATCGCCACCGGCCTCCGCAACACCGGCTGACCGCCGGCGGGTGCGCCGTGCGCGACCGGGGAAGGATGGCGGTCACGTTGGACATCGTCTCGATCGAATCGCTCCTCGGCGACGAGGAACGCGCGGTCCGCGACCGCATCCGGGCCTTCGTCGATCAGCGCGTGCTCCCCAGGGCGCAGGAGGACTGGGAGCTCGGGCGCTTCCCGGCCGACCTCCTGCCCGGGCTCGGCGAGCTCGGCGTCGTCGGAGGGCACCTGCGCGGCTACGGCTGCGCCGGCTGGAACAGCGTGGCCTACGGCCTCGCCCTGGCCGAGATCGCGCGCGGATCGGCGAGCGTCGCGACCACGGTCCACGTCCAGAGCGGGCTGGCGATGACCGCCATCTCGCTCCACGGCAGCGACGAGCAGAAGGAGCGCTGGCTGCCGCCGATGGCGCGCTTCGAGGCGGTGGGGGCCTTCGCGGCCACGGAGCCGACCGCCGGCTCGGACCTGGGCAGCCTCTCGACGACGGCGGTGCGGGAGGGGGACGACTACGTCCTGAACGGCCACAAGCGCTGGATCGGGCACGGGACGGTCTGCGACGTGGCGGTGGTCTGGGCGCGCGACGACGACGGCCGCGTGGCGGCGTTCCTCGTGGAGCGCGGGACCCCCGGCTACGAGCCGGAGCGGATCGACGGCAAGGGCTCCCAGCGGGCGGTCTGGCAGGCCGACATCCGCATCCGCGACTGCCGGGTCCCCGCGGCCAACCGCCTCCCGGGCGCCCGCGGGCTGGGCAGCGCCCTCCAGGTCCTCACCCACTCCCGCTTCGGGGTCGCCTGGGACGCGCTGGGCCAGGCCGCGGACTGCTACGAGCTCGCCCTCGCCCACGTCGGCGAGCGCCGGCAGTTCGGCGCGCCGCTCGCCTCGCGCCAGCTCGTCCAGCAGAAGCTGGTGTTCATGGCGACCGAGCTCGCGCTGGCGTGGGCGCTCACGATCCACCTCGGCCGCCTCAAGGACGAGGGGCGGGCGACGCCGGCGGCGATCTCGATGCTCAAGATGAACAACACCGCGAAGGCGCGGACCATCGCGGCGATGGCGCGGGACCTCCTCGGCGGCGACGGCATCCTGCTGGGGCGCCGGGTGATGACCCACATGGCCGACCTCGAGGGGCCCTTCACCTACGAGGGGCCGCACGACGTGAACATGCTGATCGTGGGGGAGGCGATCACCGGGGAGCGCGCCTACTAGTACGAGCGAGTCGGCGCAGACCTCCCCCGAACGAGCCCCCGGCGACGAGCAGCCACACGGCGAGGCCCGCCCAGAGCCACACCCGGGCGAATTGGGTGCGGGCCGGCGCGTCGGCGGCCCGGCCGACGACGAAGCCGGCCGCGGCCAGCATGCCGACCGGGAAGACCGTCGACCAGCGGCGGACGTCGTAGCGCAGACGGGGACGGACGGCCTCGCCGACGAGCAGGACCGGGAGCCAGGCGGCCGCGAGCGCCCAGAGGACGAGCGAGCCGTTCTGGAGCAGCGACCGGATGGCGCCGAGCGCTCCGAGCGTCCCCGCAGCGAGCGCCGCCTCTGCGGCGGCGAGGGCGGAGATCGCAAGGGCGCCGCCGGTGATCCAGTGGTCGCCGAGGCCCACGGTCAGCTGGCGGCGGTCGAAGCGGACGATGACCAGCGCGTACAGGACCAGGCCGAGCACGAGGGGTGCCAGCGCGGCGTCCAGCAGCCAGCCCGCTTGCTGCTGCGCCGCGAGCGTCGCCGCCAGCGCGGCGAGGGACTCCGTGGAGACCGCGACCATCAGCGACGCGCCCGAGGTCGGAGCGCCGAGGTGGGTCAGCACCGGGATGAGGAGCCCCGCCCAGAGTGCGACGGCGATCACCAGGAGCGCCGCGCCGGCCCATCCCCAGCCCAGCATCGCCATCCGCGTGCCCAGCACCGCGGTGCCGGCCGCGCCCGCGAGCGAGGACGGCCCGCGAGCGTCCATCCGCAGGCGGCCGCGGTCGCGCAGCGCCCGGCGGGCGAGCAGCGCCGCGAGGACCACCCACACCGCGGCGGCGAGCCCGAGCAGGACGCGGGAAAGCGTCTCGCGCCCGTCCAGCGAGAGCGCCACCGACACGATGCCGGTGCCCATCAATGCCGCGCCGGAGAGCAGCGGGCGGGGCGCCCCGCCCGCTGCGCTTTCGCTACTGCTGCGCCGGGTGCAGGAAGGGCTCGCTGCCGCGCCCCTCGGACTCGTAGAGCCCGTAGTGACCCAGGAGGTCGGCCCACCACTCGGGGCTCTTGCGCCAGCCGTCCGCCTCCTCGCCCGGCGGCGGCGGCGCGTCGACGATCTCCTCGACGCCGATGCCGGTCCTCAGGAAGATCGTGTTGGTCGCGGCGTCGATGCGCTCCAGCGCCTCGACCGGCAGGTAGCCGTGGTGGCCCGGGTGGCCGACGAGGCGGTGCAGGCGCACGCCGTTGGGCCGCACGCCCTCGACCTCGCCGACGGCCCGCGCGCCGTCCGCGGTCCGCACCTGGTAGCCGATCACCTTCGTCGAACGCTCTGCGCTGCTCATGGGCCCTCCTCGTGGTGCGCCCGCGGCGAGACCCGCGGCCCCGCCGTCCGGGCATCTATATCGCTGTACGATGTTTCTGCCCGGTCAGGCGCTTCGGCAAACACGGAGGCGGGGCGGTTCAGCCGCCCGGATCAGGAGGCTCGTCGGCGCCGAGCCGGCCGACCAGCTCGAGCAGCCGCCGGCGCTCGGGGCGCATCGCCGCCACGGTGGCGGCCAGGCGCCGCTCGCCCTCGGCGCTCGCCCGCAGGTGGGCCACGCGGCCGTCGGAGGCGGAGCCCTCGCGCTCGATCAGCCCCGCGCCCTCGGCCCGCGACACCAGCTCCGTGACGGTGCTCTGGGCGAGCTGGAGGCGCTCGGCCAGCTCGGTGACGGTCGAGCGCTCGCTGCCGTCGGGAGCGCCCTTGATCATGAGCAGCATCAGCTGCCACTGGGGCGTCAGCCCCTGACGGCGGGCGACCTTCTCGCTCTGGCGCAGCAGCGCCCGGAGGCCCGCGCGCAGCAGGGCGGCGCGCTGATACTCCTCCAGCGAGGGCGGGTCCCCCGGCTCGTCCGCGGGCCCGCTCAGTCCTCGCCGTCCCAGTAGTCGACCGGCTGGAGGCGTCCGACCACCCCGACGCCGCGCAGGTACACGTTCCCGGAGCGCGGGTAGTAGGCGATGTCGTTGGGCTCGCGGGTGCCGTAGGCCAGATAGACGAGCGGCGTCGCGCCGGCGCGCAGCATGTGCGGGATGCCGCTGCCCGGCGGGCGCGCCAGGACGCTGCCCCGGCGGACCGGGTGCTCCTCCTCGCCGACGATGGCGACGCCCTCGCCGTCGAGCACCACGAACAGCTCCTCCTCGGCGGAGTGGCAGTGCAGGGGCACGGCGACCATCCCGGGGTCGATCGTGACGTGGTTGAGGCCCGCCGCCTGGGAGCCCGCCGCAACCCCGAGGCGCAGGCCCACCGCCGCCACCGTGCGCCGGCGGACCTCGACCCGCGGCACGCGCGGGTCCTCGAGCGCCACGATCGTCTGCGGCCGCTGCGACGGCTCGGGCAGCGGCAGATCCCCGGCGGCCGCCTCGCGGAGCCACGGGTGTCCGCCGGCCCCGGCCTCGACCCAGGTCGGGAAGAGCCAGGCGACGCCGGCGCGCGGCAGCACGCCCACCTCGACCCGCACCCGGGTGCCGAAGGCCAGCACGTCCAGCCCGTCCGGGCCGGCCACAAGCGTGTGGGCCGGGCCGGCGGGCAGGTGGACCAGGCAGTCGCCGGGGCCGATGGCGTGGGTGGCCGGCTCGGCGAGCTCGCCCGTCATCGTCCGACCCGCCTGCCAGCTGAGGCCCGAGCCGGCCAGCACGAAGAAGATCTCCTCCTCGGCGCCGTGGGTGTGCGCGGGGGTCGGGCGCTCGCCGGGGCCGAGCTCGATCCGCTTGACGCCGACGCCGCGGCTGCCCGCCGCCGTGCCGAGGTCGGTCCAGGTGGCCGCGAGCGGCTCCAGCTCCACGCGGTGGCGGGGGACCTCGTCCCAGTGGACGACGACGGCCGCGCTCACGGCCTCACGCTACACGCGCTGGATGGGATCCGGCGCGGCCGGACCGGCTCCGGCGCCGGGTAGGGTGCGGCCCGTGACGCGGGCCGCCCGCATCCGCCTGTCGGCCCTGGTCCTCGTCGCCGGCGCGTCCTCGCTCGCGGCCGAGATGGCCGGCGCGCGGCTCCTGGCGCCCTTCTTCGGGGCCTCGAACCTCGTCTGGGCCAACGTGATCGGGCTCATCCTGATCTACCTCTCCGCGGGCTACTGGCTGGGCGGGCGGCTGGCCGACCGCCACCCCACCGAGCGCGCCCTCTGCGTCGTGATGCTGGTGGCGGCCGTGGCGCTGGCGCTCGTCCCGTTCCTCACCCGGCCCCTCTTCTCCGCCGCCGCGTCCGCCTTCGCCGACGTCTCGGCCGGCGCCTTCGTGGCCTCCTTCCTCGGCGCGATGGCGATGTTCGCCATCCCCGTGACCGCGCTCGGGATGGTCGCCCCCTGGGCGGTGCGGCTCTCGGTGCGCGACGTGTCGGAGGCGGGCGCGGTCGCGGGGCGCCTCTACGCGCTCTCGACGCTCGGGTCGATCGTCGGCACCTTCCTGCCGGTCCTCGTCCTCATCCCCGCGATCGGCACCCGCCGGACGCTGCTGGCCACCGCCGCGCTGCTCGCGCTCGCCGCGGCGCCCGGGCTCGCCCCGCGGCTGCGGCCGGCGCCGCTGGCGCTGATCGGGCTGGCGCTCGTGCCGCTCGGGCCCGTCAAGGCGGGCGGCATGGACCGGGTGCTCTTCGAGGGCGAGTCGCCCTACCAGTTCGTGGAGGTCGTGCGGCAGCCCGACGGCGACACCGTCCTGCACCTGAACGAGGGCTTCGCCGTCCACTCGCTGCTGCCCGGCCGCGGCGTGCTGACCGACGGCTACTGGGACGCCTTCCTCGCGCTGCCGCTGCTCACCGGCCGGCCGGACGGCCGGCTGGCGGTGCTCGGCAATGCCGGCGGGACCGTCGCGAACCTCTACGAGCGGGCCTGGCCGCGGGCCCCGATCGACGGGGTGGAGATCGACGAGCTGGTGAGCGACGTCGGCCGCCGCTACCTGGGCATGCGGAACCCGCGGCTGCGGGTGCACACCGCCGACGCACGCTTCTGGCTGCGGGGCGCGCGCGGCCGCTTCGACGCGATCGTGGTCGACGCCTACCGCCAGCCCTACATCCCGTTCCACCTGGTGACCCGCGAGTTCTTCGCGCTGGTGCGCGACCATCTCGCCGCCGACGGCGTGCTGGCGATCAACGTGGGCACGCCGCCGCGGCTCACCGAGGCGGCGACCCGGATCGCCGGCACCATGCGCGCCGTCTTCCCGGCGGTCCAGGCGACGCGGTACGACCGCTTCAACACGATCATCATCGGCTACCGCAGCGCCGCGCGGGCCGGCGCCGCCGCCGCCCTCCTGCGCCGGGCCGAGGGCCTGCCGGCGCCGGCGGCGCGGCGCCTGGCGGCGACGTTGCGGGCGGTGGCGCCCTCGCCGGATCCCCTGACCGACGACCGCGCGCCGATCGAGGCGCTCACCGACCGCGCGCTCCTGGAGTACATCAGGGAGGGGGCGCCGGGGGCCTGACCTCCCTTGCACGCCGGCGGCCTGACGCTATCATTCGGTGCCGAAGCTCTTGGTGCCGAAGCATCCGGCTCGTGAGCGCAGCCCCTCCGGTCCGGGAGTCCGCGCCTGTCCAGCCCCCGATCAGCCCCCATCGACCGCGCCGTCCTTCGGGTCGCCGTGGTGGTCGTGCTCGGGTCGATCATGTCCGTGCTGGACACGACGATCGTCAACGTCGCGCTGGACAGCCTCAGCCGCGGGTTCAACAGCTCGATCGGCGACATCCAGTGGGTGGTCACCGGTTACCTGCTCTCGCTGGCGGCCGTGATCCCGGTCACGGGATGGGCGGCCCGCCGCTTCGGCGCCCGGCGGCTCTACCTGCTCTCCATCGTCCTCTTCACCGGGGGGTCGGTGCTCTGCGGCCTCGCGTGGTCGACCGGCTCGCTGGTGTTCTTCCGCGTGCTCCAGGGCGTGGGCGGCGGGCTGATCCTCCCGATCGGCCAGATGATCCTCGCGCGGGCGGCCGGCCCCCAGCGCATGGGGCGGCTGATGAGCGTCATCAGCATCCCGGTCGTGATGGCCCCGATCGTCGGGCCGACGCTGGGCGGCCTCCTGCTGGAGCACCTCGGCTGGCGCTGGATCTTCTTCGTGAACATCCCGGTCGGCATCGCGGCGCTGGTGCTGGCGCTGCGCCAGCTTCCCGCGGACGCGGGCAGCCGGGAGGAGGCCGGGCGCCTGGACCTGGCCGGCCTCGCGCTGCTCGCGACGGGACTGGTCGCCATCACCTACGGGCTGGCCGAGACCGGCACCGCCAGCCTGGTGTCGGGGCGGGTGGGGGTTCCGCTGCTGGCGGGTGCGGCGCTGACGGTGGCCTTCGTGGTGCGGGCGCTGCGGGTCGACCGGCCGCTGCTCGACGTCCGCCTCTACGCCAACCGCGCCTTCGCCTCGGCGTCCCTCACCACCTTCAGCCTCGGCGCGGCGGTCTTCGGCGCGATGATCCTGATGCCGCTGTACTTCCAGACCGTCCGCGGCGAGGACGCCGTCTCGACCGGCCTGCTGCTCGCCCCCCAGGGGATCGGCGTGGCGGTCGCGATGTTCCTCTCCGGCCGGGCGGCCGACCGTCTGGGCGGCGGCCGGGTCGCGCTGGCCGGCGTGCTGGTCACGGCCGCCGCGACGGTGCCGTTCGCCCTCTTCGGGTCCGCGACCTCCTACTGGGTGATCGGTGGGGCGATGGTGGTCCGCGGCCTCGGCATCGGGATGGCCTTCCTGCCGGCGATGGCCGCCGCCTTCGCCGCGATGACGCCGGCGCAGATCCCCGACGCCACGCCGCAGCTGAACGTCCTGCAGCGGGTGGGCGGCTCGATCGGGACCGCGATCCTGGCGGTGGTGCTGCAGGGGCACATCGACCGGCTCGGGGCGCCGACCGCCGGGGGGGTGGCGCACGCATTCCGCACCACCTACTGGTGGGCGGTGTCGATCACCCTGCTGGCGGCCTTCCCGGCCTTCGTGCTGGTCAGGGCCGAGCGGGCGGCGCGCCGCCGCGCCGCGGAGGCGCCCCCCGCGGGCGCCGTGGTCGAGGTCGCGCCGGCCGGGGCGGCGTCGTGACGACGGCTGCGGAGGAGGGGCGGGAGGCGGCGCTGACCGCGCTCGCACTCGCCTGGCGGGACGTGCTGGCGGCCGAGCGCCGCCTGCGCGCCCACGACAGCCAGCGCCCCGACGAGCTGTCGATGGCCCACCTCCGGGCACTGGGGGCGCTGGGGGAGCAGGAGCCGCTGCCGGCCGGCCGCATCGCCGCGGCGGCGGACCTCACCGCGGGCAGCGTGACCCAGATGCTCGACGCGCTGGAGGCGCGCGGCCTGGTGCGCCGCACGCGCTCGGACGAGGATCGGCGGTTGGTGATGGTGTCGCTGACGGACGCCGGGCGGGAGCGGCTGGAGGCCAAGCGACGCGAGTTCCGCGCGCGCTGGCGGGACGCGATGGGGCACCTGAGCGACGAGGAGCTCGCGGCCGGCCAGCTGGTCATGGCCCGCCTCCACGCCCTCATCGAGGGCTACTGCAGGGAGCGCGCCGGGAGGGACTGAGGCAGCAGCCGCTGCACCTCCTCCCACTCCACCGCGGTCTGGCGCCCGCCCTCGAACTGGCGCGCGAGCTCCTCGTGCACGCGGCGCAGGTCGGGGTCGTCCTTGGCCAGCTCGCACCCGGTGTGCTGCCGGATGACGAAGATCAGGCCGGCCAGGCCGGAGTCGGCGGTGAGGCTCACCTCCAGCGGCCGGCCGAGCAGGCGCGGCACGTCGAACGGCGCGTACATCGACCAGAACTTGTTGAGCCCGTCGGCGTGGATGCCGGCGCGGGTGCGGTGGGCGTCGCGCCCGAAGAGCGGGTACTTCGCCGCCACGGGCTCGCCCAGCTCCTCGTAGAGGCCGGCCAGCTCGTTCAGGACGCGGAAGTCGGGCAGCGGCTCGGGCAGCAGCCCCATCCCGATAACGTGCAGCAGCACGCCCTCCAGCGGGGCGTTGCCGGTCCGCTCCCCCTTGCCGAGCAGCGTGCCGTTCACGGCGGCGCAGCCGGCCTCGATCGCGGCCAGGCAGTTGGCCACCACCAGGTGGGTGTCGTTGTGGGGATGGAACTCCAGGTCCTCCGCCGCCACCCCCAGCGCGCGCAGCGAGCGGATCTGGCGCGGCACCGAGCGCGGCGCGGCCACCGACTGCAGCGGCAGGCCCAGGCCCATGGTGTCGCAGACGCGGAACTTCGGGCGCAGCGCGTCGCCGGTGCCGGCGGCCGCCTCCATCACGGCGGCGACGAAGGGCCGCAGGAACTCCTGCGGCGCGCGCGTGGCGTCCTCCAGGTGCAGGCGCGGCCGAAGGCCCGCGTCCAGGACCGCGCGCACGGCATCGAGATAGGTGCGCGCCGCCGTCCGCCGCCCTCCGGGCCGGAACTTGTGGAAGGTGTGGTAGTCGCTCGCCGAGGCGAGCATGCCGGTCTCCCGCACGCCCACGCTGCGGACCAGGTCGGCGTCGCGCCGCGTCGCCCGGATCCAGGTGGTGGGCTCGATCGGCGCGCCGGCGCGGTGCCGCTCGAGCGCGCCCTCCAGCATCCGGCGGTCCGCCGGGCGGTAGACGAAGAACTCGGCCTGGCGGATGGCGCCGCTGGCGCCGGTGAAGGCGCACATGAGGTCGTAGATCCGAAGCCCGGTCTCGGCGGTGAGGGGCAGGCCGCCCTGCTGGCCGTCGCGGTGGGTGGTCTCGGTGGTCCAGGCCGCCGGCGGCATCTCCGCCGGGCGCTCGGTCCACTCGTAGCGGGGGAAGCCGCCGGGCGGGAACGCGCCTGGGAAGAGGTTCGGGGCCGGCGGGTCGTCGATGCGCTCGATCATGTCCATGAGCCGATGGTAGGCTCCGTCCATTATTGACGTCAACGTTGACGAGTATCATCAACATATGGACGAGCTGCTGACCGCGGAGGCCGCCGCCGACCACCTCGGCGTCTCCCGTCCGACCCTGTACGCCTACGTGAGCCGGGGCCTGCTGCGCTCGGAACCGGGCCCCGGCCCCAGCCGGGCCCGGCGCTACCCGCGCGCCGCCCTCGACGAGCTGCGCGAGCGCCGCGAGCGCGGCCGCGACCGCGGGCTGGCCGCCCACGGCGCGCTTCACTGGGGCCTGCCGGTCCTCGACTCGGCGATCACGCTGATCGGCGGCGGCCGGCTCTACTACCGCGGCCGGGACGCGCTGGAGCTCTCGCGCACCGCGCGCTTCGAGGAGGTCGCGGCGCTCCTGTGGACCGGGTCTGGGGAGGCGGCCGCGACGCTCTTCGAGGGCGCCGCCGAACCCGCAGCGCCGCCGCCCCCGGGCTGCCTGCCCGCCGGTCTCGCCGCGCACCTCGCCGGGGCGGGCGAGCGTGCCCTGGCCACGGTCGGCTCGCCGGCGCCGGCGCGCCTGCGCGGGGTGGCGCGGGCCGTGGAGGGGCTCTTCGGGGCGGCCGGCGCGAGCGGGCCGGGATCGCTCGCCGAGCGTCTCGGGCACGGCTGGGGCACCAGCGCGGCCGCCGACCTCGACGCCGCGCTGATCCTCTGCGCCGACCACGAGCTCAACATCAGCTCGTTCACGGCCCGCTGCGTGGCCTCGGCGGACGCGGCGCTGGAGCACGTGCTGCTCGCCGCGCTCTGCGCGATGCGCGGCCGCCGCCACGGGGGGATGGTGGAACGGGTGGAGTCGCTCATCGCCGACGCCGAGCGGGAGGGGCCCCAGTCTGCGCTGCGGCGTGCGCTGGGCGAGGGGGAGAGCGTCCCCGGCTTCGGCCACTCGCTCTACCCCGACGGCGATCCCCGCGGCGCGGAGCTCCTGCGGCGCGCGGGCCTCGATCCGGACCGCACCCGGGCCCGCTCCCGGGACCCTGCCGAGGCGGTGGCGGCGCTCGCCCGCGAGCGCCTCGGCCTGCGGCCCACCCTCGACTTCGGGCTCGCGGTGCTGGCGCGTCGGCTGGGCCTCCCGGCCGGCGCCGCCTTCGCGCTCTTCGCGCTCGGCCGCTCGGCGGGCTGGGCCGCCCACGCGCTCGAGACGTGGGAGGATCAGCGCCTGATTCGACCCCGCTCCCGCTACACCGGCCCGGCTCCGGAATGAGCGGCGTCCTCCGGTTCGACGAGGCGCAGGCTCGCACCATCGAGGTGCTCTACAGCACCGAGGACGTGATCGACCAGCGCCGGGCGGTGCTGCAGGCGCTCGCGCTGCGCGCCGGCGAGCGGGTCCTCGACATCGGCTCGGGCCCCGGCTACCTCGCCTGCGAGATGGCCGAGGCGGTCGGCGCCGGCGGCCGCGTCCACGGGATCGACCCCAGCCCCAGCATGCTCGAGATCGCCCGCCGCCGGAGCCCGGAGGCCGGCGCGGCGCCGGTCGAGTTGGCGGAGGGGGACGCCACGTCGCTGCCGTTTCCCGACGCCAGCTTCGATGCCGCCGTCTCGACCCAGGTCTACGAGTACGTCGCGGACATGCCGGCGGCGCTCGCCGAGGCGCGCCGGGTGCTGGCGCCCGGCGGGCGGCTGCTCATCCTCGACACCGACTGGGACTCGATCGTCTGGCGCTCGAGCGACGACGCCCGGATGGCGCGCGTGCTGCTCGCATGGGACGAGCACCTGGTGCACCGCGACCTGCCGCGCCGGCTGCCGTCCCTGCTCGCGGGGGCCGGCTTCACGCTGGAGCGCAGCGAGGTCGTCCCGCTCCTCAACGTGGGCGACGAGCGGCGCACCTACAGCGCCGGCGTGCTCGAGCTGATCGCGGCGTTCGTGGCCGGCCGCGGGGGCGTGACGCCCGACGAGGCGGAGGCCTGGGCGGCGGACCTGCGGGGGATGGGCCCCGATTACTTCTTCAGCCTCAACCGCTACCTGTTCGTGGCGGTGCGCTGACTCCTGGCGCTAGTGGAACTCGGCGGCCGTGTCGAGCTCGGTCCGCAGGCGCGTCATCGCCGACGCGACGTCGCCGTCTCGGTCCCACTCGCCCCACGCATCCTCGGCGGCGATCGACACGCGCTGGAGCAGCCGCTCGCGGTGGTGCGCCCGGCCCACCTCGTCCTGCAGCGCCGGCGCCGCGGCCCACACGGTCGGCGCGGCCTCGGCACGGCGTCCGAAGGCGCGCAGGATCCGCTCGCGGAGCGCGCAGGCGCGGTCGTCCAGGGCGTCCATCGCCAGCCAGGCCCGGCCCAGGGCCGAGCCGCCCACCTCTCGCCGTCGCGCGCGCACCGCGCGTTCGTATCCCAGCGGGGCGGCTCGGGTCAAGGGCGGGCCGTCGCCGCCGGCGCCCGCCGGGGCACCGTCGAGCGCACGAACTGGCCGCTGGTGGGCGCGCCGAGCCGGTGCGGGATCCCGTCGGCGAGGTACCGCTCCGTCGATCCCCGGCCGGCGGTTGTCCGGGACGCCGTCGCGGGCCGTGACGACGGTGCCGTCGGCGGGTGCCAGCACCGGCCGCCCCCAGGCCCAGCAGTCCGCATTGTCGCTGCCGTCGCCGCGGTAGGTGTCGCCCGCGCGCCAGATCGCCAGGTCGTCGGCGTGGCGGTGGCCAGACGCGACCGCGTGGTGGGCGCCGACCGTCGGCCGGGGGGCCTCGGCGACCCGCCAGAGGCCGTCGAAGGGCAGGCGCAGCCGGACGCGCGCCGCATGCCCCACCGCGGGTCCGCCGGCAGCGGCTGCACCGGCTCG
>JAWVEW010000006.1:0-4153 GCA_033856495.1 Miltoncostaeaceae bacterium
GGGCCTGACGCCGGCCGAGGCCGCCGCCGTGGTGGGCGTCGGGGCCGCCGCGGCTCGCAAGCGGCTGCAGCGGGCCCGCGAGCGCCTCCAGGTGGAGCTCACACGCCAGGGCATCCACCCGCGCCCCGCCGCGGTGGGCTGATCACCGCACGGTGGCCCAGAAGCCGCAGCGGTGTTCCGCATCGAGGTTGACCGGTTGGATCGCGCCCGGGGCCAGCGCCTGCACGGCCGAGTGCCGGAACCGGGACCAGCGCGGCAGGTCGGGTCCGTTCGGGTCGCCCGTGGCGGCGAACCGGGTCCAGTAGCCGATCATCTGGGCGGCAAGCTCGTGCTGCGCCGGGGTGAGCTGCACCGGCGGCAGGCCGACTAGGTCGAACAGGTAGGCCAGCTCCGATCCGTGCGAGGCACCGGGAGGCGCATCGGGCGGGAAGGGGACCGGGAACAGCGGCGGCGCCTGCCGGTCGGCGAACTCGTAGCCGAACGTGGGCGTCCACCGCGTCAGCCGGCGCTCGTCGCCGAGCTGCGAGCACACCCATACGCGGTCGGTCGCGACCGCGGCCCAGGCCAGGGCCGCCGAGCCCTGCCCGCTCGACGCGTACTGCGCGGCCACCCGTGGCGCCTGGTCTCCGAAGGACTCGACGAGCAGCCGTTGGTACTGCTCCTCGGTGAACGGCTGCGGGAAGCTCGGGATGGACAGCCGGACCTCGTCGCGGGTGTTGCCCGAGATCACCGGCACGCGGTGGAACCGACCGGTGGCCAGCGCCCGCTGTGGACGCAGGGGCAGCACCCCGTTGCCGAAGGCGACCTCGGCCAGCCTGTCCCCGCGGCCACCGGCCAGCAGGTCGGCAGCGGGGACCCGGCGCAGGCAGTCCACCGCGGTGGCCGGGTCGGTGCATCCGAGCTCGTTGGCCAGCGCCACGCCGTTGGCGTGGGCCCGCGACAGCGGGATCCAGGGCGTGCCGGCCGGAATCCCGAAGAACACGCCGTGCCGCGGCCAGCCCGCCGTGCAGGAGCCGGTCTGCATGATCGCCCGGTGGAACAGGCCGCGCGATCCCGGGGAGGTCAGCTGGGCGCAGACGCCGTAGGCGCCGCCGGACTGGCCGAACAGGGTCACGTTGCGGGGATCGCCGCTGAAGGCGGCGGCGTTGCGCCGCACCCACCGCAGCGCCGCCTGCTGGTCCTCCAGGCCGAAACCTCCCGAGTCGGCCAGTGACGGGTGCCCGAAGTACCCGAGCAGCCCCAGCCGGAAGTTCACCGACACGACGACGACATCGCCGGTCACGGCCATCCGGTGCGGGTCGATCTCGCTGGCGTCGCCGAAGGCCAGCCCCCCGCCGTGCAGCCACACCATCACCGGTCGCAGGCGCCCGGGCCGGGCCGAGTCGGGTGTCGTGACGTTCAGGTACAGGCAGTCCTCCTCGCTGCTCGGCGTGCCGGCGGTGCCGCCCTGCGCACAGCGGTTGCCGGCCCTGGTCGCGTCCCGGGGCTTCGTCCACCGCTCGGGCGGCTGGGGTGGCCGCCAGCGCAGCGCGCCGACCGGCGGCGCGGCGAACGGGACGCCCTGGAACAGCCGGTACCCCTCGAGCACGGTGCCGCGCACCGGGCCGGAGTCGGTCCGCACGATCGCGCCGGGGGTCCGGTGGGCGCCGGAGGCGCCCACCGCCGCAGCGGACCCGGTGAGCACCGAGACCGTGGCCGCCAGCGCCACCGCTCCGGCGAGCACCCACCGCCTGCTGATGTTCATCGCCGTCCCCCTCGTCTGCCTGGCGTGGCTCCGTGTGCCTGGTAGACCGGGCGGAGCGCCGGGATTCATCGGTCGCCCGCGGGCGCCGCGACGGGTTGGGCCGCCGGCTCCAGGGTCGGCCGGCGGACGTGCACCGTCGTCGTCGCGAGCCGGTCACCGGCGGACCGGGCCCGCGACATGTCGAGGAGGATCAGCAGGAGGTTGGCGCCGGCGAGGACCCGGGCGACCGCCGCGACCAAGGCGAGCAGGCCGGCCGCCGCGTGGAACCCCAGCCAGGCGCCGACGAGCAGCGCCTGAACCGAGGGTATTTCCCATCAGTGGGGACAGGAGCCGGCGCCCGAGCTCGGAGCGTGGCTGGCCAGGGCCGGCGGCGCCGCGGCAGCTTCATCAAGTCGATCACCTGATCGAGGCCATCACCCTCTGGGCCGACGCCTGGAACGCCAACCCCGGGCCCTTCGTCTGGAAGGCTCAGCCTCAGGCGATCCTGGCCAAGGTCAGCCGCGGCCGCGAGGTGCTCCGCATGACCCACATCAGTTCAGTCTCGGACCACGAGGGGGGCCTCACGTGGCCACTTCCGAGCGGCTCGCCCGCCCTCCTGGCGCGTGCCGCGGAGCTCGCCGCGACCGCCGCACCGGCTCAGCTCATGGCAGCGAGTTCGCCGTCGCCATGAGCTCGTTGACAGCCGTCTCGACGAGCGCCGCGACTGATTCGGGCTGCGACACGTAGATCGCGTGGCTGCCCCTGACCTCGACGACTGTCGAACCCGCGCGCTTCGACATGATCCTCTGAGCGTCGGGCGGGATCATCTTGTCCTCAGTGGCGACGAGGTACCAGCTGGGCTTGGACTTCCATGCCGGCTCGCTGATCTCGCCACCGAGAGCGCCGACGCCCCACGGCACCTGGGAATCGGCCATGAAGGCAGCCTTGTCCGCGTCCACATCAGCCGCGAATGAGGCGGCGAACTTCGCCTTGTCGAGGAACAGATAGCCGTCCTGCGGCGGGAGGATCGGCGGCACCGGCGCCCCGGGCGGCGGATCCGCGATCAGCGTGTTCACCGACTCGCCCTTGTCAGGGGCAAAGGCCGCGATGTAGACGAGCCCCGCGACGTTCGGGTCGTTGCCCGCCTCGGTGACGACGGCCCCTCCGTAGGAGTGGCCGACGAGTACCACGGGACCGTCCTGTGCCGCCACGACCTGCTTCGTCGCCGCGACGTCGTCCTCCAGCGACTTCGTGGAGTTCTGGACGATGGCGACGGCGCAGCCGGCTTTCTTCAGGATTCCGTAGACGCCCTCCCAACCGGATCCGTCCACAAAGCCACCGTGGACAAGGACCACGTTGGGCCTCTCCAATCTGGGTGTCGCGGCAGCCATGACATTCTCTTTCTCGCTGGGCCTGGCTGGCTCGCCGACACTAACCGCGCACCGTCGGAAGCACCAGCGGGGATACGGCTTCGCGGGCGTGGTGCACCGAAGCCCGTACGAGCTTCGGCGCCGCTGCATCAGCCGCCTCGTGCTGGCCGGCGTGGACCCGGTGCGGATCGCGGCCGCTCCGGCGTGCCGTCGATCGCCCCTTCATCGACGCCGTGAAGCGCGCAGAGGACTTTTCCCGTGCTGTTCCGGTGCATTCGAGGAGGGGGCCGAAGCCCCCGCCTCGAACGAATCCCCTGCAGACGAGGGGAATCCGCGGGGAGTGGAGGATACCGGACTCGAACCGGTGGCCTCCTGGGTGCGATCCAGGCGCTCTCCCAACTGAGCTAATCCCCCGGAGGACGGCGAATCGTAGCGCGCAGGGCGAGTCGACGTCAGCCGCGCCGCTACCCTCCCGGGTGTGATCGATCTCCACGCCCACCTGCTGCCCGGCGTCGACGACGGACCGCCGCGGATGGCCGACGCCCTGGAGATGGCCCGCGTCGCGGTGGAGGGCGGCGTCACGACGCTGGTCTGCACGCCGCACCTGAACGCGGCCCACCCGAACACCCTGGGCGCGCTGGTCGACGTCCTGCCCCTGGTGCGAGCCGAGCTCGACCGCGCGGGCATCCCGCTCACGCTGCTGCCTGGGGCCGAGATCGCCTTCGACCAGGTCGCCGGCCTCGACGACGACGCGCTGAGCGCCGCGAGCCTGGGCGGGGGCGGGCGCTGGCTGCTGCTCGAGCTGCCGTTCGCGGGCTGGCCGCTGGGCATCCCCCAGGCGCTTTCGCGACTCGAGATGCGGGGCTTCGGCGTCGTCATCGCCCATCCCGAGCGCGCCGACGCGATCCAACGGGCGCCGGACCGGCTGCGCGACCTGGTCGGCCGCGGCGCGCTGGTGCAGGTGACGGCGTGCAGCCTCACCGGGGACCACGGACCACGCGCGCGTCGGGCCGCGGTCGCGCTCCTGCGCTCCGGCTTCGTGCACTTCCTGGCCTCCGAC
>JAWVEW010000007.1:0-3435 GCA_033856495.1 Miltoncostaeaceae bacterium
GAAGGGGCTGCCGCTGGACCAGGCGCTCGGCCTGGTCGAGCACTTCCGGCTCATGATGCACGGCAAGGAGGAGGGCGACGAGGACCGGCTGGGGGACGCGATCGCGCTGGAGGGCGTCGCGAAGTATCCGGTGCGGATCAAGTGCGCACTGATGTCGTGGATGGCGCTGAAGGACGCGATCGAAACCTACGAACGGGACCGGGGGGTGGCGGATGGCCAGTGATGAGGAGATCCGCACGGCGATGAAGGACGTGGAGGACCCCGAGCTGGGGGTGAACATCGTCGACCTCGGCCTGCTCTACGGGGTGCGCCAGGACGACGCCGGCCATGTGACCCTCGACATGACCCTGACCTCCATGGGCTGCCCGCTCACGGAGCAGATCCTGGGCGACTCGCGCGCGGCGCTGGAGCCGCTCGAGGGCGTGCAGACCGTCGACATCAACTGGGTCTGGGACCCGCCCTGGACGCCCGACTCGATGACCGAGGAGGGCAAGTTCCTGATGAAGGTGATGGGGTATGGCTGATCCCGCCGCAACATCGGGGGCGGCCGTCGCCGCCGCAGACCGCCCGCTGACGCTCGATGAGAAGAAGGCCGCCGCGCGGGCGCGTGCCCGGGCCGCGCGCGACGCCGAGGCTTCCGGAGCGACGCTGGTGGGGGTCTCGGACGCCGCCGCCGAGTACGTGCGCCAGGCCGCGGACGAGAACGGCAAGGAGCACGGCGTCCGCCTGCGCATTCTCGCCGGCGGCTGCTCGGGGCTGGAGTACAAGCTCGACCTGCTGGAGCGCGGAGAGCAGCCCGTGGAGGGCGAGCGCGAGATCGTCGCGAACGGCATCCGGCTCCTCACCGACCTGAAGAGCGCGATCCACGTGACGGGCTCGATCATCGACTACGAGTCGACGCTCCTGCGGCGCGGCTTCAAGATCCGCAACCCGAACGCCACCACCACCTGCTCCTGCGGGGAGAGCTTCGGGGTCGGATAGGGTTTCCCGGATGATGCCGGTTCGGCCGCCCAGCCGGGGGTGACCGCCGGGCCGGGTGAGGCGGCCCCGGCGCCCCTCGCGGCGGCGATCAGCGCCGCCCGGGCCGCCGTCGAGGAGCGCGGCCAGGAACTGAACGACCTGAACGTGTTCCCGGTCGCGGACGGCGACACCGGGACGAACATGCTCCTCACGCTTCGGGCGCTCGAGGAGGGGGCGCTCGCCGGGGCCGGTGCGTCCCCCGCGACGCTGGCCGAGGCCGTCAGCCGGGCCGCCCTCATGGGCGCGCGCGGGAACAGCGGCATGATCCTCTCCCAGCTGGTCGGCGGGGCGGCGGCCGCCCTGGCGGAGGGCGGGCCTCCCGACGGCCCCGCGGTGGCCCGTGCGCTCGCCGCCGCCGCGGACGCCGGGTACCGCGGCGTGCGCGACCCGGTCGAGGGGACGATGCTGACGGCGTCCCGTCGCATCGCCGAGGCGGCGGAGGCGGCCGGCGATGCGGAGCCGCTCGCCGTCCTGTGGGCCGCGGTGGCGGCGGGCTTCAGGGCCGTGGACGAGACGCCGGGGCAGCTCGCGGTCCTGCGGGAGGCGGGCGTCGTCGACGCCGGCGCCCTCGGTCTCGCCATCGCGCTCGACGGCCTCACCGCGTCCCTCAGCGGGCGCCCACCTTCGGCGCCGCCGCCGCGGCCGCGCCCGCGCGCGACCGGGGCGGGCCGCTCCCGCTACCGGTTCTGCACCAGCTTCGCCGTTCTGGGCGACGCCCTGGACCTGGCCGGCCTCGAGGCCGCGCTCGCGCCGCTCGGCGACAGCCTGCTCGTGATGGGCGACGCGCGCCAGGCGAAGGTGCACGTGCACACGGACGAGCCCGAGCGTGCAGTGGGGCTCGGGCGCGCGATCGGCGCGGTGGAGGGGGTCGCGGTCGAGGACATGCGGCGCCAGGAAGCGGCGCGGCGGGAGCGGCTCGGGCGCGCCGTGGGCAGCGAGGCCCTTGCCGGCGAGCTGGGCGCGGTGGACCCGACGCTGGCGCTGGACGTGGCCACCACCGCCCTGATCACCGACTCCGCCTGCGACCTCCCGCTCGCCCGGCGTACCGCGAACCTGCGGGTGATCCCGATCCCGGTGAGCTTCGGGGAGGAGTCCCTCCTCGACGGCGTCGACCTGGACGCCCCCGCCTTCTACGCACGCCTCGCCGCCGGGGGCGCGCTGCCCACCACCGCCCAGCCCTCCCCCGGCCAGCTCGCCGACGCGCTGCGCGAGGCGCTGGGCGACTATCCGACCGCGGTCGTGCTCCACCTCTCGGGGCGGATGTCCGGCACCGCCGCGGCCGCCCGGGAGGCGGCGCGAGGCGCGCCGGACCGGGTGCTGGCGCTGGAGAGCGAGGCGGTCTCGATGCAGCTCGCGCTGCTGGTGCTGCGCGTGCAGGCCCGCCTCGAACGAGGGACCACGGCGGGGCAGCTGGCCGCCTTCGTCGCCTACTTCCGCCGCACCCAGGGGACGGTCTTCTCGATCGAGACGCTGGAGTACCTGCGCCGCGGCGGGCGCATCGGGCGCGCCGCGGCGCTGGCCGGCTCGCTGCTGCGCGTGCGGCCGATCCAGGAGGTGACGGGCGGCGAGGTCGCGCCGGCGGGGCGGGCCCGCGGCGCCGAGGCGGTGCTGCCCGCGCTCCGGTCCTTCGTGGAGCGGCGGACGGAACCGGCCCGGCCGCTTCGCGTCGCCTACGCCCACGCGCGCCGCCTGGACGCGATCCCGCAGCTCATCGCGGCCGTGCAGGAGGTGCGCCCGCTCGCGCGCACCGAGATCGTCTGCGAGCTGGGCCCCGCGGTCGGGACGCACGCGGGGCCGGGGACGCTCGGCGTGAGCTTCGTCCACGACCCGCTGGACGAGGAGGCCTGAGCACGGCGGAGGCGTCCCCCGCCCCCAACGGCGCCCGCGGATCCGCGGGCGCCGTTGGGGCTCAGCCGGTCACGGCCGGCAGGACCGCTCCCGGCTGGCTCCGGCGGACGATTCGGGTGCAGGCGGTGGCGCGGACGGTATCCGCGTTGCCGGCCGAGGCGCTGCCCACGTCGCAGCGCCGGCCGGAGGTGTCACCGCCGATCCGGAGCCTGGCCCGTACCGTCCGGCTGGCCCCCGCCCGGAGATTGCCGATCCGCCATGTCAGGGACCCCGCGCTGAGGGTGGCGCCCCCGGACGGCCCGCTCAACGTGAACCCGGCTGGGATGCGATCGCGCACGACCACGCCCACGGCCGTCACGGTGCCGAGGTTCGTGACCCTGATGAGGTAGCTCACGCTCTGGCGGCTCGCCGCTCGCGCGGGCCCGGTCTTCCGGATCGCGAGGCGGGGGCGCGACCCATGGGCGGGCTTCACCCCGCCCGGCGCGGGGCTGCCGCCCGGCGCGGGGTTCCCGCCCGGACCGGAGATCACTGCTCCCGGACCGCAGAGGACCGTCGTCTGAGCTGCCG
>JAWVEW010000008.1:0-4262 GCA_033856495.1 Miltoncostaeaceae bacterium
AGCGTCCGCGGGAAGCGGCTTCGACGTGGTGCTTGCGACCGCCACCGCGCCCCAGCTCTTGCCGTCCACGTCCACCGGCGCCGCGACGCTGCCGCGCCAGCCGTAGGCGCGTGCCACGGCGGCCATCGCGTCGTCGCCGCCGAGCGCGGCGAAGTCGCGCACGCGGGCCGGAGCGCCGCCCCGTGCCGCCAGCGCCACGGCGCTGCCGCCGCTGAGCGGCAGGCGGATCTGGCCCAGTGGCCCGTTCGGGCCCTGGGAGCCGACGAGGATCGCCTCGGTCCCCAGGAAGCGATAGACGGTGGCGTAGTCGGCGCCGAGCAGCGCCGCCGCCTCGCGGGCGACCAGCGCGAAGAGCTCGGCGGGAGGAGCGGATTCCGCGACCGCGGTCGCCACCCGAAGGAGCGCCCCCTGCTCGTCCGCGCTCATCTCGCTCTCGTCGCGGCGTCGGTTGGCGGCCGCGAAGAGCGCCGCGACGAGCAGGCCGCCCAGGAGGATGCCGCCGCCGGCGATGAGCGCCAGCGCCAGGGTGCCGCCGTCGGGCACGCGGACCGCCAGCAGCCATTGCCGTCCGCCGATCGCCAGGCTCGCCTGGCTGGCGTCGGAGAGGGCGCCCGGCGTTCCGGCGACCAGCGCGCCGGCGTCCCGGATCTGGAGATCGGCGCTCGGCGGGAGCACGGCGTGCGCCGTGGCCGCCAGGTCGTCGATCCTGAAGGTCGCCGTGACGAAGCCACGCAGGGCGCGCCGGCGCGCCGCCGTCGTCAGCGGGCTGGCACCGGCTGCATAGACGGGAGCGGACAGCGTCAGCCCGACGTCGGGCGTGCCGACCAGGGGGTGCGGCGGCGCAAGGGCCACCGTTCCGCTGTCGCGCGCCATGGCGAGCGTGGCCGAGAGGCCCGGCGGGCTCGCAAGGTCGAACCCGAACGCCGCGCTGGAGCCGGCGCTGGCCGGCGCCAGGTAGGTGATCGGATAGGAGACCGCTCGCCCGACGGCCGCTGGGCGCAGGCGTTGGCTGGCGTCGAGCCGGGTGATCGTGCGGCCGGTCGAGCGCTCGTAGCCGGCGCGCAGCGCCGCCGGCACGCGAGGCGACCAGGTCATCCCCATCAGCCGCGAGCGCTGCATCGCCACCGCTGCGAAGTGCTCGAACTCGGCGGCGGTGGTCGCGGGCGACGACTCCATCAGACCGCGCGCGCTCTGCGCCAGTCGGCTCGCCTGCTCGATCTGCTCGCCCAATACGACCGAGACGCGCTGGGCCAGGCGCTCCTGGTCGGCGCGGGCATTGCCGCGCCCGTGCTGCAGCAGGGCGACGCCCACCAGGACGCCGGCGAGGACGATTCCAAGCGCCACGGCGGCCTGTGCCAGGCTCAGCCGCGGGCGGACCACGTGCCGGCGTGAGGCGGCCCCGCTGCCCTTGGTGCGCCGCCGGATTCGGCTGATCCTCATGAGATTCCCCTTGGGAGGGCGCGGGCATGGCGCCCTCACCAGGTGGCACACGGGCCCGTCGGGAGGCAATAGCTCATGCCGGTCCCGCGGCCGGGCGCTGGTGGGTCAGCGGGCCTCCCGGGCGGCAGAATCGTCTGCCGTACCATTCCCTTCGACGCCTGACAGTCGCCCCTTGAGCGTTGGGACGAATGTCATCCCGGCCCGCCAGGTTGACAATGCCGCGAAACGGTCTCTAGCTTGCGGCGCTCGGTGTGCCCCATCTCCGCCGGTGGAGTCGGCGTCGAGACGTGGCACACCGGGCAACCGCCGCTCAGCGCCGGCGCGGGCGGTCGTTCCCGTGCGATGCACGGCGGCGCCTGAGTTGCAGCACCAGCGCCCCCGCGGCGAGCAGGATGAGGCCGGCGATGATGACCACGGTCAGCGCGTTGAACTGCGACTGCTGGTTCACGGCCCTGGTCGGTGCGGGCTGGGGTGCCGACTGATGGGGGAAGCGGATTCTGGCCACGGCCGTTCGCTCCAGCAGCCCGCTGCGCAGGGCGATGCGGGCCCGCCACGGCCCGTCCGGCAGCTGCTCGTCCAGGCGCACCGTCACCGGACCGGCGTCGCCCGGAGCGAGGGTGGTGACCAGCTGCGCCGGAAAGGGGCCGGCGCTGAGCGCGCCGGGACCGGCCGACAGGGTCAGGTTGCCGGCGATGTCGAGCGCTCGCCCACCGGTGTTGTGGACGTCGGCGACCACCAGCGGCTGGCCGGTGGACGAGCGGGTCGCCCTCAGCGAGCCGATCGTGAAGTTCGACGCCGGCGCGCCGCCAGGGCCGATGGAGAGGTAGATCCGCACGCCGATGCGGTTCACGAGCCTCACGCCGCCTCCCGCCGGGGCGGGCGCGGCGGTCTCTGCCCAGATCACGCCGTACTGCTCGCCGGGCGGGGCGTCCCGTGGGACGGCGATGGTCACCGTCTCGAACGCCCGACCCCCCGGCTGCAGGGTCAGGGCCTCCTGGCTCGTGGAGGTCCAGGTCGTCAGCTCGTTCTGGCCGTGCCCCGCGGCGAAGCCGAAGGTCCCCTGGCGGATCGTGGCGGCGGCCGGGTAGACCGCGACGTCGAGCACCGAGCGGGTCGTGTTCGTCACCTGGACCCGGCGCTGGATGACCGTGCCCGGCGCCACGCGGTCGACGATGTAGACCTGGGCCCGCGGGTCGTCGCGTGCGCTCGCCGGGACGTCCACCAGCCGGATGCCGACCCCTCCCGGGTCCGCTGCCGCCAGCGCGCCGGCAGCCGGGGCGAGGAGCCCGGCGACCAGCGCCAGCGCGCTGAGGATGCGGCGCACGCGTTCCTCGCCGGCGCCGGTCAGGCGACCGAGTGGGTGATCGTGGTCGAATAGGTGCCGACGGGCAGGCCGCTGGGGGTGAGCACCGTGACGGTGGGGTTCCAGCTGGCGGAGTTCGCGCCGGTGACGAGGCTCGCGGCGACGACCGGAACGACGCCGGTGAGATTGAGACCCGCCGTCGCCGTGAAGGTCGCCGGCCCGGCGCCCGTGATCGTCCCGGCCAGGTAGCTGATGTTGAGGGCGGGGACCGCGACGGGGCCGCTGAAGGCGGTCGCGATCACGGACGCGGTCCAGCCGGTGGTGCCGCCGCGGGTGTCGGTCACCGAGACCACGCCCAGGGGCCCGCTGATGGCGGCGCCCGCGCCGACGGTGGCGGTCCGGGATCCGAGGAGGACGCTGGTGGTCGGTGCGCTCAGCGAGATCCCGCCGGTGGTGATGTCGAACGTCGCGGGGGTGTCCGCGACGGCGGGCCCAACGGCGACGGCAAATGCGGCGCCGACGCTGGCGAGCAGTAGGAGCTTGCGCATGGGGCATGTCCTCGCATGGGTGAGCAGGCCCGGGTCGGCGTTCCCTCTGGTGACCGGGAGATCGGGCTGGAAGCCGCCCGGGTCCTCAGGGATTCGTTCGGTAGCGCCGGCCGGAGGGTGGAGTCCCCCTGGCTCGTGCGGGCCCCGCCAGGGCGGCGGGCGTCCGTTCGTCGCGATCTGCTCGTGCCCGACCTGCATCGACGCTCGGCGGGTGCACCTTGAGTCGCCAGCCGTCTGGGCGCCACCCGCTCTGCGTCGCCCATCTGGACTTCCTCGCAATGCGGGAGGCCGGCGGCAGCGCGGATCTGCGCGCACGGTCCACTCATCCGAGCCTAGTGCGGCCTGCCCGTCCAATATCGGTGGGACACGACCGATACCCGGTCGGTCTCGATGGGCGCCTTTAGTGGTCTCGCTCGAGATCGCCCACCCTCCGCCCGATCGCCTCGGCGAAGCTCGAGGGCACGATCGGCGCCACCGCGATCTCCCCCGTCCAGCCCGATCGATCGCGCTTCAACAGGCGTGCCTTCGCCAGCTCGAGCAGAAGCTCCTCGACGAGCAGGGGAACCCCGTCTGAACGCGACCACAGCAGCTGCACGATCGCCGGCGGAGGCGTCGCGGTCTGCAGGCAGGCGGCCGCCATCCGCTGCACCTCGTCCTGCGTGAGCGGCGCGAGCTCGATCGTCTCGGAGATCCGTCGCCTCCGGAGCGACCGGGCGAGCGAATCCGCACGGTCGGGTGCGCCGGTTCGAATCGCCACCGCGACGAGAACCGGCTGCTGGCGAGCGTGGTCGGCGAGGAATTCGACGATCTCGAGTGTCTCGGGATCGGCCCATTGGAGATCCTCGAGCACCAGCAAGGCTCCGCCGGCTGCCGCGCCGATGCTGCTGAGAAGCCGCAGGACCGCCTCGCCGACGACGACCGGCGAGGGATCGGGAACCGGGTCAACGAAGTCACCGATCCCCGGCACGAGC
>JAWVEW010000009.1:0-21014 GCA_033856495.1 Miltoncostaeaceae bacterium
ATGGTCACCCGCTCGGCGCTCCAGAACGCCGCGTCGATCGCCAAGAACATCATCACGACCGAGGCGATCGTCGCGGACCGCCCGGAGGAGCCGGGCCCCATGGGCGGCGGCCAGATGATGAGCCCCAACATGGGCGGCATGGGCATGGGCGGCGGGATGATGTAGGCCTTGCGCTGGCGGCGCCGGGGCGCCCATCATGCCCCGGTGCCGCCCGTGCGCCTCGAGATGACGTTCGACCATCCGGTCGAGCGCGTCTTCGACTTCCTCGCCGACGTGCGCAACGAGCGTCGCTGGAACCCCGACGCACGGTCCATCGAGAAGCTCGACGCCGGGCCGGTGGGGCCCGGATCGACCTTCAGGGGCGAGTTCACCGGCATCGGCGCCATGACGATCCGGGTCACCGGTTACGAGCGCCCGCGGCGGCTGGCGATCTCGGGCGAGGCCTCGCGCCTGGCGATGGACGCGACGTACGAGCTGTCCGGGGACCATCGCGCGACCTCGGTGACGATGGAGGCGCAGGTGCGCCCCCGCGGCCTCCTGCGCGCCATGGGGCCCGTCGTCGAGGCGGTGACACGCCGTCAGCTGGAGGAACGTCCGGAGCAGCTGCGGCGCGCCCTGGCGGCGCCCGACTGACCGTGGCATCGGCCGCCCCGCCCCGGCCGCGCACGATCGTCGTCGGCGCCGGCGCCATCGGCGGCTTCGTGGCCGCCCGCCTCATGGACGCCGGCTGGCCCTGCTGGGTGCTGGCGCGCGGCGCCACGCTGGCCGCGCTGCGGGCGGGTCCGCTCGTCCTGGAGGACGACGGGCTCGAGCGGCGCGTACACCTGCAGGCGATCGCCGACGCGGGTGAGGCCGCCCCGGCGGACCTGGCCATCGTCTGCGTGAAGAGCTTCGACACCGCCGCCGCCGGGCGCGCGCTGGCGCCCGCCCTGGCCCCTGGCGCGATCGTCCTCTCGCTCCAGAACGGCGTGGACAATCCCGGCGTGCTGGCGCTCGCGCTGCCGGGGGCCCGGATCGGCGGAGTCGCCGTCTACCTCGGCTGCCAGCGGGTGGCCCCGAACCGGGTGGTCCGTCGCCCGAGCCGGGACCCGGCCACCGGACGCCTGCGGGACCGGCTCGTCGGCGGCCCGCCGGGGCCGGCGGCGGACGCCCTGCGGGCGCTCGGCGAGGCCCTGGACGTGTCGGTCGAGGTCGTGCAGCGGGCGGCGGAGGCGCTCTGGGGCAAGCTGGTCGCCAACGCCTCGCTCAACACCGTGACCGCGCTCGGCCGGGCTCGTGTCGGCCGCGTCTTCGCCGACCCGCGGGCGGTGGCGCTGATGCTGGCCCTGGGCCGCGAGGTGGAGGCGGTGGCCGCGGCGCTGGGGGTCGCGCTGCCGGCGGACGCCGCCTCACGCTATGTCGCGGACGCCCGGCGGCGCCTGCCCCCGGACGGCGGCTCCTCGACGCTCTTCGACCTGGAGGCGGGGCGGCGCCTGGAGCGCGACGCGCTGGTCGGCGCGGTCGTCAGGGAGGGGGAGCGGCTCGGCGTCCCGGTGCCGGTGAGCCGCGCCTGCGATGCCCTGCTGAGACTGCTGGAGCCGGCTTAGCGGACGATGTCCACCGGCGTGCCGGGGCCGGCGATCCGCCACAGCGCGTGAAGGGGGGCGTTCCCCATCCGGATGCAGCCGTGGCTCGCGGCGCGGCCGATCGAGCCCGGCGCGTTGGTCCCGTGGATCGCGATGAGGCCGTCGCCGCCGGCGAACTCGCGCAGGACGCCGCTGTGGGCCGTCAGCGTGATGATGTACGGCCCGAGGTATGAGCTGACGTAGCTCGGCGCCCTGACCGGGTCCTGGACCGCGAATCGCCCGATCGGGGTGGGCGTCCCGCCGGTGCCGACCGCCACCGGGTACCGGGCGACCACCCGCCCCGCGCGCAGCACCTGCAGTTGCCGGGCGCCGAGGCTGACCCGCAGGCGCAGGTGTGTGCCCCGCAATGCGACGGCTGCCCGCGGCACCCAGGCCTGGCTGCCGTTCGGCCGCTGCGGAAGCTGAACGCGAACCCAGCGGCGGCCGCGCGCGTCCGTCGCCACGCCGGTCACCAGCAGGATGTTCGGCCGGCGGGAGAATGCGCTGTAGTGCATCAGCCGTACCCGGGCCGCGGCCTGGGGCTTCGGCGCCCGGCGAGCGTCGACCGGATAGAGGACGCGCGCCGTCCAGGCCACGGTCCGCGTCGGAGGCCCGGGGGCGGGCGCCGCGAGGCAGGCAGGAACGGACAGCGCCGGCAGTAGGACGGCAACGACCAGCGCTCGACGCATGGGCGTCGGCAGGGGCACGGGCACACGATATCCGCACCACTCGGACGGACGTCAAGGGCGTGCCGCGATGTTGAGGCGCCCGTTGCGGGCGCAACGACCGCATTGCAGGGCGCCCGTGCCCCGGCCGGGAGGCCGGGGGCACGGGCGCGGCTGCTCGCGGCTAGCCGGTCACCGCGGGTGTGAGGGCGCCCTCGACGGCGCTCACCCGGACCGGTCTGGAGGCCTGGGTCTGGACGCACTGGGCGGCCACGTGCGCCAGGTTCGTCTGCCGCCCGGCCGTGGTGCGGCTGACCTTGAGGGTCAGCGCGAGCGTGAACGCTCCGCCGGGCCGGAGGGTGCCGACCCGCACCCGCAGGGCGCCTGCGCTGAACGTGTGCCGCTTCGAGCTCTTCACCAGCGAGAAGCCCTCGGGCAGCATGTCCGTGAGGAGCACGTTGCGCGCGAGGATCCGGCCCGTGTTCTGGAGCCGCAGCGACAGGGTGGTCTGCTGTCCGGCGATCACCTTCGCAGGGCCGCCGAGGGTCAGGCGGAGCCCCGGCCGCGGGCAGCTGACCGGCGTTTTCCCGCCCGTCACCTTGGTCGGCGGGCTGACGGTGCCCTGCGGCCCCGGCGTGACCGGAGGCTGGAGCGTCGACGAGGCCTGGGCCGGGGGCTGTCCGGTGGCCACCGGCTGTCCCGGCGTGCCCGGCGTGCCCGGCTGTCCCGGCGTGCCCGGCTGTCCAGGCGTGCCCGGCTGTCCAGGCGTGCCCGGCTGTCCCGGCGTGCCCGGCCGTCCAGGCTGTCCGGGCTGTCCGTTGGTCGGCCCCGGCTGACCCGGCTGACCCGGCTGTCCGGGCTGACCCGGGTGACCAGGCTGACCCGGCTGCCCCGGCTGACCAGGCTGCCCCGGCTGCCCCGGCTGACCGGGCCCCCCCGGCTGACCGGGCTGCCCCGGCTGCCCCGGCCCCCCCGGTTGACCGGGCTGCCCCGGCTGACCAGGCTGACCAGGCTGGCCCGGGTGACCAGGCTGCCCCGGCGCGCAGACCATGGCGCCGCGCACCAGCACCAGCGCCCGCACCCAGCTGTTGATCGGTCCCGGCTTGACGCCCGTCGCCGGATGGCCGGTGACCTCAGGGCTCTCGGACACCGAGGTCATCGACCCGGTGTTCGTGACCGTCGCCGACGACAGGCAGCCGCAGGGGAGGCCCGTGTTGGTGACGATGACCGTGATCGTCTGGCTCAGGCTGGCGGGATCGTCCGCGCTCATCACCAGCGGCCCGGCGGGGCTGGGGTTCCCGGTCGCCACTCCCGGCGGGTCGGGGTCGAGGATGTCGGCCACGGACACCTGGCGGTGGTAGATGGCCGTGTTCACCGTCGGCCCCGAGAAGTTCACCGGCACCGAGATCCGGCTGATGGGGTCGACCGCTCCCACCGTCCACGCGACCTCCGCGACGTTGGTTCCGGTCCCCGGTGTCACGGAGCCGTCGGGGATCGTGAAGCGGTAGCTCAGGGATCGCTCGGGGGCCAGCGCCTGACCCTGGATGACGTACGTCCGCGAGGACACCACCGTGCTCAGCGTGCTGCCGTTGGGCAGCGTCAGCGTGTCGGTCACGTTGCCGAGGGTGGCGTCCTGGCCGCTCACGTTCCGGACGACGATGTCGCCGTCGACGACCCACTGGACGGTGGCCGTGGGCGTGCCCGTGAAGACGTAGGCGATCGGGGCGCTGGCGCCCTCCTGAAGCTCCACCGTCGACGGGTTGGGCGTCTTGGTGAGGGTCCAGGAGTAGGTGGTGATCCTGCTGACCCTGACGGTCTTGCAGATCTGCACCGGCAGCCCGGCCTGATCGGCCGGCACGCCGGTGATCCCGTTGTCGGCCAGGCACTTCTCGAACTGCTTGTACGTGGGGGTCCCGGCGGCTGCGGGACCGGCGCCGAGTGCGAGGCAGGCCGCCGCGAGTGCGGCTGCCCACCACCATCTGCACCTCATTGCGAGCACCTCCAGAGTGGCCCGAGGAGGGCCCCGCTCGCCCGAGGCCGGATGGGTGTGCCGTGACGGCGCGCTCGGGGAGCGATCCCAGCCCCGAGCGCGCCGGCTCATTCGCCGGCTCGCCCCTCCTGCCGCGGCGGGCCGCGACGGCTGCCGCCGGCAGCCCCCTGTACAGGGGCTGGCGCCGGTCGCGTGACCGCGCTCGATCTCATGGCGAGCACCTCCGAATGGGCCTGTGCCAGCCCCGCTCGCCCGAGGCCACCGGGCGCCATTCTCGCACCGCCGGGGCGGCGCGTGAAGGGGGTGTCGGAACCTCGGGAACGGCCGAAACGCCCGCTACGCGGGCACCGCTCGAGACCCCCTGCTCGCCGTGAAGCCCATGTGGCCGCGACCGAAGCGGCGGGGCCCGTATCCGCGCAGGATCCGGGCCTCGAAACCGGCCTCGGCGAGCTCCCGCACGACCTCGCCCGGCTCGTACAGGCCGAGGCGGTGGACCTCGCGGCTGCGCCGGTAGGCGCCGTCCTCCTCCCGGAACACGATGATCCGGCGCGTCAGCATCCGCTGCTCGGCGTCCTCGACGACCTCGAGGCAGAGCGTCCAGTCCGCAGCCTCGTGGTAGGTGCGCCGCGGCGCGCGGCCGGGCCCGCCTCGTCCGGGCGCCGCGACGTCGAAGATCAGCACGCCGCCCGGGAGCAGCGCCTCGTGGATCCGCCGGAAGAGGGCCGCCAGCCCTCCGTGCGCGCTGCGGGGGTCCTGTCCGTAGCTGAAGACCTCGCCGATGGCGGTCACCGCCGAGCAGGCCGGCAGCGCGGCGTCCAGGAAGGACGCGCGCACGAAGCGGCCCTCGGGCACGCGCCGGCGGGCGATGGCGAGCATGTGGGATGAGCGGTCGATGCCCAGGACGCCGTAGCCGGCGTCCGCGAGCGCACGCGCCCAGATCCCGCCGCCGCAGCCAAGGTCCACCACCAGCCCGTCGCGAACGCCCGCCCGGGCAGGCGCCGCAGCAGGTGCGGCGCAGCCGCGCGCGCGAAGTCGCCGAAGCCCGCGTCGTGCACGTGGGCGAGATCCGGCCCGTAAGGAGTGGTCCCCGGAGCGGGTGCCAGAACCCGGGCATTCAGCGGGGGTCCCGCCACATCGGCCACAGGCTTGGGCCCTCGGGGAAGGGGATCTGGCCGGTCACGCGGAAGCCGTGGCGCTGGTAGAGGCCGACGTTCCGCTCGGACGTGGCCTCCAGGTACGCGGGGAGTCCGTCGCGGTCGCACGCCTCCAGCACCGGGCGCATCAGTGCCGAGCCGATCCCGCGCGACTGCCACCCCGGCCGCGTGGCGAGCAGGAACAGGTACTGGTGCGGCTGCTCGGGGTGCGCGGCGGTCATCAGCTCGAACGCCTGGATGAGCCGTGGCGCGTACTCGGCCGAGGCGTCGATGAGCGCCCCGAATGCCTCCTGGTCGTCCTCGACGCCGGGCGGGACCCAGACCGCCGCCCCCACGCCGTCGTCCGTCGTGAGGATGCCGCCGTGCAGGAGGTTCGACTCCACGATGATGTCGAAGCTCCTCGGGAGGATCTCCTGCCGACGGGCGGCGTCGGGATAGCACCACGCCATGATCGGGTCGTCGCAGAACGCGGCGGCCAGCGTCTCCGACACGCGCGGCACGTCCTCGCGCGTCGCTCGCCGCACCATCACCGGAAGCGGCTCTCCGGCCGGCCCCTCGCCGCCCGAGCCCGGGGTCACTGCGGAATCGCCCACGGCAGGCCCCCCACGTTCATTCTCAGCCGATGCTCGCCGTCTCCACCGAGTAGCGGAACACGTAGGCCGCCGGGACCAGGTCGGCGCCGCCGAGGAAGCGCACCCTCAGGACGTAGATCCCGGGGGGGAAGTCCCGGGCGAAGCGGTACCGGGAGCGGTCGTCGGCCTGTGCGGTCGCGAGGGCGCGGAACGTTCGGCCCACCTTCTGCTCCAGCACGAGCCGCGCGTTCGGCAGCGCCGGCACCACCGTGCCGGTCACGGAGAGCACCGACGTGAGCTTGAAGCGGTTCGGGAATGCGTGCGGCAGCCGCGGCGCGACGAGCAGCCGGATCGGCGGCATCGATTCCTGGCTGACCGGCGCCCCGGCGGGATCGGGACCGACCTGGAGCTCGATGTCCGTGCTCCGGGTGGGGGCGATGATGAGGTCGAAGCGGCCGTCTGCGTCCGTGACCGTCTGGTCGAGGGTCGTCGCGCCGTCGACCGCCTGCACGGCGTAGCTCCCGAGGGGCCGCTGTTGGTCGTCCGCGCTGACCACCTGCCCGCTGACCGTGGTCTGCTGCCCGCTGAAGAGGCGCGCCGGCTGGACGCTCACCTCGATCAGGCGTGCCGACGGCGTCGTCTGCGCCTGGACCGCCGCGGAGGCTGCGGGCGGCCGGAGCCCCGCGAGCGCCCCGGTCGCGTCCTGACCGGCCGCGAGCGCCGAGGACGCGGGCGCGGCCACGGCCAGGATCAGGGCGAGTGCGGGAGGCGGGAGCCGCAGCATGGATCTGGTCGCCACGATACCCGACGCCCGCCGGCGGTCGGGTCACCGCGGGTACGTCTTCCGGACCGCGGGGCACGATGCGTCGGCGTGGTAGCGTGCCGCGCCGATGAGCGGCCCCTGCGCCTGCCGACGGGAGCGGGGCGGCTCCGTGCATCGCGGCGGGACGTGACATGACGTGACCGCCACCGCCGTCGGGGCGCTCCTCATCATCCTGGCGGGCGCCGCCGCCCGCCGCGCCGGGCTGGCGCGGCCCGAGGACGGGGCGCTGCTGGTCCGCATCGTCCTGTACCTGGCGCTCCCCTGCCTGGTGTTCCTGATCGTGGTGCGGGCCGAGCTTTCGGCCTCGCTCGTCCTGGTGCCGCTGGCCGGCTGGATGGTCCACGCGGTGCTGCTCGTCAGCGCCCTCGCCGCCGGGCGCCTGATGCGCCTGGACCGGCCCTCGGCCGGGGCGCTTGCCGTGGCGAGCGCCGTGGGGAACACGGGGTTCTTCGGGCTGCCGCTGATCGCCGCCTCCGGCTCGGGGTTCTCGCTGGCGGCCGCCGTGATGTACGACACCTTCGCCACGGGCCTCATCACCTGGACCTCGACGGTCGCCGTCGCGAGCGCCTTCGGCGAGGGCGCGCCCCGGCTCGCCGTACGGCCGCTGGTGCGGGCGCTGCTCCTGCCGCCGAACTGGGCGCTGGTGGCGGGGCTGATCGTCAACGGCGCCGGCGTGGACGACCTTCCGACGCTGGTGGAGCGGCCGCTGGAGCTGCTGGGCGGGGCGGTGCTCCCGCTCGTGATGATCTACGCGGGGCTGATGCTGGAGGTCTCGGGGCTGCGCGGGATCTGGGCAGAGGTGGGCGTGGCCGTCGTGCACCGGCTGGTCCTTGGTGCGCTGGTCGGGCTGGGCGCCGCCGCCGCGCTGGGCCTCGAGGGTGGCACGATGCACACCGTGGTGCTGATGGCCGCCATGCCCACCGCCATGCTCTCGCTGGTGATCGGCAGCAAGTACCGGCTGCGGCCGGACCTCATCGCGGGGGCGATCGTGGTGACGACGCTGCTCTCGACCATGACGCTGCCGGCGATCCGCTCGCTGCTTCTGTGAGCGGCGCGCCGTTCGGCGACCGCCTCGCCGCCGCCGTCGAGACGCGGCGCAGCCAGGTGGTCCTGGGCCTCGACCCCGATCCCGGCCGCGTGCCGGGCGGGGTGCGCGGGGCCGAGGAGTTCTGCCGCCGCGTGATCGACGCGGCGGCCTCGGCCTGCGTTGCCGCCAAGCCGCAGCTCGCCTGCTTCGAGCGCTTCGGGGCGGCCGGCTGGGAGGCCTTCGAGCGGGTGGCCCGCGAGGCCGGCGACCGCGGGCTGCTGGTCATCGCGGACGCCAAGCGCGGGGACGTGGCGACCACCAGCCGGGCCTACGCCGAGGCCTTCCTGCGCCCGCCGATCGACGCCGTCACGGTCAACCCGCTGCTGGGCGGGGACGCGGTCGAGCCGTTCCTGCAGGCCGCCGCGGAAGGGGGCCGCGGCGTGCTGATGCTCGTACGCACGTCGAACCCGGGGGCGGCGGAACTGCAGGACCTGGTGCTGGCCGACGGCGCCCTCTGGCACGAGCGGCTCGCCGAGCTGGTCGCCGCCTGGGGCGCGAGCTCGGTCGGCGCGTCCGGCCTCTCCTCGGTGGGCGCGGTCGTCGGTGCCACGGTTCCGGAGCGCCTCTCCGTGCTGCGCGCGCTGATGCCCCACCAGCCGTTCCTGCTGCCGGGCGTGGGCGCCCAGGGCGGGCAGCCGGAGGCGCTCGGCCCCGCCTTCGGCGGACGGGCCGGGGGGGCGCTGGTCTCCGCCAGCCGCTCGATCATCTACGCGGACGACCCGGCCGCCGCGGCCCGGCGCTTGCGCGGGGAGGTCTGGGGCGCCTGGGAGGCCTCGGCGGCCTCAGCGTAGGCGGTCTCGGCGCGGCGCCCGTGGCAGCTCCGCCCCGCGCGCCCGGGCCGCCCGGGCGATCGTCAGGCCGGTCTGCCCGAGCGTCAGGATGGGGTTGCCCAGGGCGCTGACCCGCACCGGGCCCGCGACGATCTCGCGGCGGCGGCGCGGGCGGCGCGAGAGCCGCGGCGCGGCGCCGAGGGACAGGATCCGCTCGCCCCGCCGGCGCGGCCCCAGCCACACGAAGAGCCGGGTCGGGCGCAGGTCGAGGCCGAACAGGGCGCCGACCTGCACCTCGACCCTGCGCTCCTCGCCCAGCCGCCCGCGCGCCATCCGCCGATGGTACCCGCCCCTCCGGACCGCTCGCCGCGGTAGCGTGTCGGCGATGGAGATCCGCTCCCGCGATCGCGCCGCCCCCTTCGTCACCAGCGACGGCAGCACGATCCGCTCGCTGCTCGACCTGGGCACGGCGCCGGTGCGCAACCACAGCCTGGCCGAGGCGACGCTGGGCGCCGGGCAGTCCACGCGCCGCCACTACCACGCCGAGAGCGAGGAGATCTACTACCTCATCGAGGGCGCGGGCGAGATGGAGGTGAACGGCGAGCGGGCGCGCGTGGGGCGGGGCGACGCCATCCTGATCCCCCCCGGCGCCTGGCACCAGCTCCGGGCGACGACCACGGGGCCCGTGCGCCTGCTGTGCAGCTGCTCCCCGCCCTACCGGGACGAGGACACCTTCTTCCAGTAGTCGGGATCGAGGGCCGCCCCGGCCCTCGGGAGGGTCGGGACAGGTTGGTAGAGTGCAGGCGTGCGCTGGCCCCGTCGGGTCCTGGCCGTGGCCGCGGGGGCGCTCGTCCTCGCGGGCCCCGCGAACGCGGCTCCGGCGCCGACCCCGTCGGCGCGGGCGTACATCCTCGTCGAGCCGGCGACGGGCGAGGTGCTTGCGCAGCGACTGCCCGACCAGCAGCTGCCGATGGCGAGCACGACGAAGATCATGACCGCGCTCCTGACCCTCGAGCGGCTGCCGCCGGAGCGGCTGCTGACGGTGCCCGAGGCGGCGGTGGAGGTCGGCGGCTCGACCTCGCAGCTGGTGGCGGGCGAGCGTCTTTCGGTGCGTCACCTGCTGGAGGGGCTGCTGGTGCCCAGCGGCAACGACGCGGCGATCACGCTCGCGGCCGCCGTCTCCGGGACGCAGCCGGCGTTCGTGGCGCTGATGAACCGGCGGGCGGGCCAGCTCGGCCTCACCAACACCCACTTCGAGAGCCCCCACGGGCTCGACATGCCGAACCATCACGCCAGCGTTCGCGACCTCGTGCGCCTGGCCCAGGCCGCCATGGCCCATCCCCTGTTCCGCCGCATCGTCGCGATGCGGCGGGCGGTGATCCCGGGCCCGTTCGGGCGCGGGGAGCGTGAGCTCGTGAACGAGAACCTGCTGCTGGGCATCGACCGCGACGCCGACGGCGTGAAGACCGGCCACACCACGGCCGCCGGCTACGCGCTCGTCGCCCACGCGACCCGGCCGCCGCTCGGCGTCGAGCTCTACGCCGCCATCATCGGGGAGCCGAGCGAGCGGCGGCGCGCGACCGACGCCAAGCGCCTGCTGGACTGGGGCTTCGCCCAGTACGCCCGTTCCACGCTGCTGCGCGCCGGGCAGCTGCTGGGCCGGGCGCCCGTGCTCGGCCGCCCCGGCGTCTGGGTGACCTTCCGGACCGCACGCGCGTTGGTGGCGCCGATCCGGCTGGGCGAGCCGCTGACCGAGCAGCTGGCGGCGCCGACCGCCGTCCGGGCCCCGATCGCTGCCGGCCAGGCAGTGGGGAGCGTGGCCGTGCGACAGGGCGGGACGGTGCTGGCGCGCACCCCCCTGGTGGCCGACCGCGGCGTGGCCGGCCCGGGGCTGCTCGACCGCCTGCGGGCCGCCTGGGACGGGCTCTTCCCGTGAGCGCGGCCGGGAGGATCCCGTGATCCTGACCGTCACGCTCAACGCGGCGATGGACCGCACCGTGAGCGTCCCGAACTTCCAGATCGGGCTCCGCCACCGCGCCTCCTCGTCGCTCTCGCTCCCCGGCGGCAAGGGGGTGAACGTCGCGCGCGCCCTCAAGCGGTTGGGCCAGCCCGTGATCGCGACCGGCCTCGCCGGCGGCCGGACCGGCCTCAACCTGATCGAGGCGCTCACGCTCGAGGGCATCCTCAACGACTTCGTGCGCATCCAGGACGAGTCGCGCACCTCGACCGCGGTGATCGACCCCACCACCGCCCAGCAGACCGAGATCAACGAGTACGGGCCGTCGGTCACGCGGGCCGAGCTCGGCGTGCTGCTGGACAAGCTCGACTACCTCTCCAAGGGCGCCGACCTGGTGGTCTTCGCCGGCTCGCTGCCGCGGGACGTTCCGAACGACTTCTACGCCACCGCCGTCCGCGAGCTCCGGCGCCGCAAGGTCGCCACCGCGCTCGACACGGCGGGGCCGCCGCTGCGGTTGGGGATCGCCGCCGAGCCGACGTTCGTCAGCCCCAACATCCGCGAGGCGGAGGAGATCGTCGGGCACGAGTTCGAGGACGACGCCGACCTCGCCGCGGGCGCGGAGGCGCTCGTCGCCATGGGCGCCCAGAGCGCCCTCATCCACCACGAGGCCGGGGCGGTCGCGAGGCTGCGGGCGGGCTGGCGCGCCCAGACCCTGTGGGCGCGCCTGCCCTCGCTCGACGTGGTCAGCACCGTGGGGTCGGGTGATGCCTTCCTCGCCGGCTTCCTGGCCGCCTGGTATGGCCGCGAGCCTCCGGAGGCCGCCGTGCGGTTGGCCGTCGCCTGCGGCGCCGCCAACACCCAGGCCCTCGGGGCGGGCGTTCTGGAGCCGGCCGACGCGGAGGCCTTCGCGCGCCAGGTGGAGGTCGAGGTGGGGGACGAAACCCCCGCGTAGAGCGGGCTTTCGTTCGTTGCGCGAGGCTTCGGCAGCTTGCTACCCTCCGGCGGTACGACGCGCGTTCCCGTTCTCTTCGCCGCTTCCTCGCCAGCCCAGGCAGGCCCCGTGACGCTCGGGGAGCCTGGGCTTTTCGTTCCTTCGGGGACTACGGTTGGCGGCGCCCATGCGGGTGGCGGCGGGAGGGGCCTGCGCACGGCGCGCGAGCCCGAGACGGTCGACGCGGAGGTGTGACCCAGACGATGGAGATCGAGATCGGGCGCGGGAAGAAGGGCCGGAGGGCGTACGGCCTGGATGAGATCGCGATCGTGCCCAGCAGACGCACGCGCGACCCGGAGGACGTGGACCTTTCCTGGCAGCTCGGCCCCTACCGGCTGGACCTGCCCCTCCTCGCCTCGGCCATGGACGGCGTCGTGAACCCACGGACGGCGGCGATGATCGGCAAGCTGGGCGGGCTGGGCGTCATCAACCTCGAGGGCATCCAGGTGCGCTACGAGGAGCCGGACGCCGAGCTCGACCGGATCTCCGGCTTCTCCCCGGAGGAGGCCACCCGGGGCCTCCAGGAGGTCTACCGCGAGCCGATCCGGGCCGACCTGATCGCCCAGCGCATCCGCGAGATCAAGGCGGAGGGCGTGCTCGCGGCGGGTTCCTTCACCCCCCAGCGGGTCACCCGCTACGTGGACGTGGCGCTCGACGCCGGCCTCGACGTGCTCGTGATCCAGGGCACCGTGGTGTCGGCGGAGCACGTCTCCTCGGTCAGCGAGCCGCTCAACCTCAAGCGCTTCATCGCCGAGCTGCCGATCCCGGTGATCGTGGGCGGCTGCGCCTCCTACCAGACCGCCCTCCACCTGATGCGCACCGGCGCGGTCGGGGTCCTGGTCGGCGTCGGACCGGGCGCCGCCTGCACCACCCGCCAGGTGCTCGGCGTCGGCGTGCCGCAGGCCACCGCCATCGCCGACGCGGCCGGGGCGCGCATCCAGCACCTGATGGAGACCGGCCGCTACGTCAACGTGATCGCCGACGGCGGCATGAGCTACGGGGGCGAGCTTGCGAAGGCGATCGCCTGCGGCGCGGACGCCTGCATGGTCGGCTCGCCGCTGGCGAAGGCGCTGGAGGCGCCCGGGCGCGGCTACCACTGGGGGATGGCGACCTTCCACCCGGAGCTGCCGCGCGGCACGCGCGTCAACACCCGGCGCATCGGCACGCTGGAGGAGATCCTGATCGGGCCCGCGCACGAGAACGACGGCTCCCTGAACCTCGTCGGCGGCCTGCGCGGCGCGATGGCGACCTGCGGCTACGACAGCATCCAGAGCTTCCAGAAGGTCGAGGTGATGGTCGCGCCGGCGCTGAAGACCGAGGGCAAGCGGCTGCAGATGGCGCAGGCGGTAGGTATGGGTTGAAGGCGTTGGCTGAAGAGTCTGTCTCGGCTCCCGGGTGACGACCCACGGCGCGCGACGTTTCAGCCGACCTCACGCCACGCCGTCCCACGCGGATCAATCACCAGCGTCAGCCTGTACGGACGCGTATCGCTGTTCGCGACACGCGTCCTGAGCAAACCAGCGTGAAGGGGTGCCCATGAGCGTGATTGCCAGCGGTGAGGCCCCCGTGTCCGCGCCCCGGGAGGATCCGGCGCTCCTCGACGCCCCGCCCGGGGGGGTGCTCGTCGTCGACTACGGCGCGCAGTACAGCCAGCTGATCGCGCGGCGCATCCGCGAGTGCCGGGTGTTCTCGGCGATCGTCCCCCACGACGCCGACCCCGATCGGATCGCGGCCCTGCGCCCGGCCGGGCTGGTGCTTTCGGGCGGCCCGGCGTCGGTCTACGCGGAGGGGGCGCCGTCCCTGCAGCCGGCGCTGCTGGGCCTCGGCGTGCCGGTGCTGGGCATCTGCTACGGCATGCAGGCCATGGCGAGGACCCTGGGCGGCGAGGTCGCCCGCACGGGCTCCGGCGAGTACGGGAAGACGGACCTGCGGGTGCTGCGCTCGGACGGCCTCTTCCGCGACCTGCCTGCCGACGTCTGCTGGATGAGCCACCGCGACGCGGTCCACCGCGCGCCGCCCGGCTTCGTGGTCAGCGCCGAGACCGACGAGGCCCCGGTGGCCGCGATGGAGGACCGCGGGCGACGGCTCTACGGCGTGCAGTTCCATCCCGAGGTGACCCACACCGCCTTCGGGACCGACCTCCTGAAGGCGTTCCTGTTCGACGTCTGCGACTGCTCGCCGGCCTGGACGCCGGTCCAGCTGATCGAGGACCAGGTGGCCCGGATCCGGGCGCAGATCGGCGACGAGCGGGCGATCTGCGCGCTCTCGGGCGGCGTCGACAGCGCGGTGGCGGCGCTGCTCGTGCACCGCGCGATCGCCGACCGCCTGACCTGCGTGCTGGTGGACCACGGCCTCATGCGCCGCGGTGAGGCCGACCAGGTCGAGGCCGCCTTCGGTCGGCACTTCGGGGTGCCCCTGATCCGCGTCCGCGCCGAGGACCGCTTCCTCAGCGCGCTGGCCGGCGTCACCGACCCGGAGGAGAAGCGGAAGATCATCGGCCGCGAGTTCATCCGGGTCTTCGAGCGCGAGGCGGAGCAGCTCGAGGGGGTGCGCTTCCTCGTCCAGGGCACGCTCTACTCGGACGTGATCGAGTCGGGCTCCCGCGACGCCGCGAAGATCAAGAGCCACCACAACGTCGGGGGCCTCCCGGAGGACATGGCCGTGGAGCTCGTCGAGCCCCTGCGCCAGCTCTTCAAGGACGAGGTCCGGGCCGTCGGCGAGGAGCTCGGCCTGCCCGAGCGGATGGTCTGGCGCCAGCCCTTCCCCGGCCCCGGCCTGGGGATCCGCATCATCGGCGAGGTGACGCGGGAGCGGCTGGACATCCTCCGCCATGCCGACCACGTCCTGCAGGAGGAGATCCGCCGCGCGGGGCTGTACCGGGACCTCTGGCAGAGCTTCGCGGTGCTGCCCGCCGTTCGGACGGTCGGCGTCCTGGGCGACGAGCGCAGCTACGCCTACCCCATCGTCATCCGTGCGGTCACCTCCGAGGACGCCATGACCGCCGACTGGGCGCGTCTGCCCTACGACCTGCTGGAGCGGGTCACCAGCCGCATCATCAACGAGGTGCCGGGCGTGAACCGGGTGGCGCTGGACCTCACGTCGAAGCCCCCCGGGACCATCGAGTGGGAGTAGGCCCATAGCCGCGGCCCCCGCGGCGCGCGTCGCTCAGGCCTTGGCCTGACCGGCCCGGCGCGCCGTGCGCGGCCGCTCGATGCGAACGTCCATCAGCTCGCCGTCGTTCTTCTCGAGGACCAGCGACCCGGTGTCGGCGTGCTCGACGAAATGCACGAGCGCCCCGAGCACCTTGGGGTCGAGCTGCTGGCAGAGCTGGGCGACCGCGAGGCCGAGCTCCGCCGCCGTGGCCGCCCGAGGGCGGACGCGCGCCACCGGAACCGGCGCGGGTGCGGCGACGGGGTGCGGGACGGCTGCGACGGGCTTCGGCGGCGCGACCGGTCGCACCCGGCTGGGCGCCCAGACCTTTCGGCTCTGGGTGTGGTGCCAGCAGTAGGGGCTGCCCCTGAAGGGCGTCTGCTGGCAGCGCTTTCCGTGAGCCGCGACCGCGACGCAGCGCTTGACCGGACTCGCGCCCACGTCAGACCGCCCGGCGCCAGCGTCTCATCAGGGCGATCACGCCGGTGTCGCTGTCCCTCATGATCGTCACAATGTACCTCTTAACGACCCGATCATCCTAAGCCTGGTGCCGCTCCGGACGCCGCGGACGGCCCTTCGGTTGCGCCGGGCGGCGCGATTGCCTACCATTCCGCGGCTTGCGGCGCAGAGCGGCGCGGGCCCCTGCGCGTTCGCGATCCCGTCGCGCGCGCGGTTTCGCGTCGGAGAGGGAGAGCTGGCCGGCCCCATGAGGATCGCCTCGATGAAGACCCAGAGCGCCCGTCAGGGCACCGTCGATCGACAGTGGTACATCGTCGACGCCGACGGCCAGACCCTCGGGCGGCTCGCCGCCGCGATCGCCGAGACGCTCCGCGGCAAGCGCTCGCCCTGGTACACGCCGCACTGCGACACCGGCGACTTCGTGGTCGTCGTGAACGCCGAGAAGATCGCGGTCACCGGGAAGAAGCTCCAGGACAAGCGCTACTGGCGCCACTCCGGCTACCCGGGCGGCATCCGCTCCCGGACGCTGGCGGAGCAGCTCGCCCGGCGCCCGGAGGAGGTCATTCGCAAGGCGGTGCGGGGGATGCTGCCCAAGAACAGCCTCGGCCGCTCCCAGCTCCTGAAGATGAAGGTCTATGCGGGGCCGGCGCACCCTCACGCGGCCCAGCAGCCGACGCCGCTGAGGCTCGGCCGACGCGAGGAGGTGAGCGCGTGAGCACCCAGATCGACCCCGCCGAGCGCACCCGCGGCACCGGCCGGCGCAAGAACTCGGTCGCCCGCGTCATCCTGACGCCCGGCGACGGCACCATCACCTGCAACGGCCGGCCGATCGAGCAGTTCTTCGGCCGCGCGACGCTCGTCACGAAGGCCAAGATGCCGCTCATCGCAGTCGGCGGGGAGGCGCGGTACTCGGTGGTCGCCCTCCTCCACGGCGGCGGCGTGTCCGGCCAGGCCGGCGCCCTGCGCCACGGCATCGCCCGGGCACTCGTCAAGGTCGATGAGACGCTGCGCCCGGAACTCAAGAAGCAGGGCTTCCTCACCCGCGACGCGCGCATCAAGGAACGCAAGAAGGCGGGCCTGAAGGGCGCCCGGAAGCGCCCGCAGTTCTCCAAGCGCTAGCGCCATGACAGCTGCGGCGGCCGGCCCCGAGCCGGGCGCGGCCGGCCGGCGGCTGTTCGGCACCGACGGCGTCCGGGGCGTTGCCAACCGCGAGCTGACGCCCGAGCTGGCGCTCGCCCTGGGCCGGGCCCTCGGCGGACGGCTCGAGCCGGGCGCGAGCGTGCTGGTCGGCCGCGACACGCGGCGCAGCGGACCGATGCTGGAGGCGGCGCTGGCGGCCGGGCTCGCGAGCGCGGGGCTCGACGTCGCGCTGGGCGGCGTCCTCCCGACCCCGGCCGTCGCGGAGCTCGTGCCAGAGCTCGGCGCGTCGGCCGGCGCCGTCATCAGCGCCTCGCACAACCCCTTCCCCGACAACGGCATCAAGCTCTTCGGGCCGGACGGCTTCAAGCTCCCCGACGCCGACGAGGCGGCGATCGAGGATGCGCTGGGCGAGCCGGGCCCCCGCCCGGAGGCCGCCGGGGTCGGATCGATCGACGCCTGGCCTCAGGCGCGCGAGCGCTACGTCTCCGCCCTCCTGCGGCGGTTCCCGGTCGACCTGGCCGGGCTCAGCATCGCCGTGGACTGCGCCCACGGGGCCACCGTCGTCACCGCTCCGGAGGTGCTGGAGCGGCTGGGGGCACGGCTCGAGGTGAGCGGCGCCCGACCGGACGGCCTGAACATCAACGTCGGCTGCGGCTCGACCGACCTGCGCGCGCTGCGCGAGGCGGTGGTCGCCGGCGGCCATCACCTCGGGCTCGCCTTCGACGGCGACGGGGACCGCGTCCTGGCCGTGGACGCCGCCGGGGCCGCCGTCGACGGAGACCAGATCCTCGCGATCCTCGCCCTCGACATGCGCGATCGGGGCACGCTCGCCGGCGGCGGGGTCGTGACGACCACCATGACCAACCTCGGCTTCCGGCGCGCGATGGCGGCGGCGGGGATCGAGGTGCGCTGGACGGACGTGGGGGATCGCTACGTGTTGGAGGGGATGCGGGACGGGGGCTTCGTGCTGGGCGGCGAGCCGAGCGGCCACCTCATCAACCTCGGCAGCGGGCCGACCGGCGACGGCCTGGCCACCGCGCTCCAGCTGCTCGCGGCCCTGGTGCGGACCGGGCGGGCCCTGGCGGAGGCTGCAGCGGTCGTGCAGCACCTGCCGCAGCGGCTGGTCACCGTCCCTGTGGCGCGCAAGGCGGACCTGGCCGGCGCCGAGGCCGTCTGGGTCGCGGTGCGCGCCTGCGAGCGGGAACTGGGGGAGGACGGGCGGGTCGTGGTCCGGGCCTCGGGCACCGAGCCGGCGGTCCGTGTGATGGTCGAGGCGCCGACGGCGGATACCTGTGAGCGCTTGTGCGCCGACATCGTGCACGCCGTGGTGGAGTCGCTGGGTTCCGTGCAATGATCGGGTTGCGATGGCGATGAAGCTTTTCCTCCCGTTACAGGCCTGTCACAGTCTGATAACCGCTTTGTCACGCAGATCGCGCTAGCGTGGATGTCGATGAACAACGACGAGAAGACGACACCAGAGCAGGGCAGGGAGGGAACGATCATCAGGTTCGCGGCCCGGGGGGGCACCGTAGGCCGCGATCGCCCGCCGGACGGCCGGCGGGCAGGGGCGGGCGCCGGCGCACCGCCGCCGGCGCCGCTCGATTCGAACGACGACGGTCAGGGACGGGCGGCGTGAGGGCGAACCCCGTGCCGCCCCTGGCGCTCTTCGCGGCGGCCTATCTGGGCGCCACGCTGGCGCTGACGCAGGAATCAATGGTGCTGGCGGGGGTGGCCCTTGGTCTCGCCCAGGTGGCGGCGCTGCTGCTGCTCGCCCGCCGGCCCGACCTCGTCCGGCGGCGGCTGCGCGCGAAGGCGCCGCCTGCGCTCGCCGCGGCGGAGGCCGGCAGCCAGCGCGCACGCGGCTGGCGGCTCACCTCGGCGCTGGTCGAGCACGGGCGCAGCGAGACTTCGCGCCCGCTCTGCGAGGCCGCGGGCCCCGCGCTCCAGGCATCGCGGGAGGAGGGGGACTGGAGCCCCCTGACCTTCTGGGCGATTTCGGACGGAAGCTCCGGAGCGGCGGTGGAGATCTTCCGGTCCCGGGTCCTCGCCGAGACCGTCATGGCCGACGCCGCGGCGCGCGAGCCGGCCGCGGCCAGCAGGCTCAGCCTGGTCCGGCTCGACTTCGCCGCCCTGGCGGGGATTTCGGCGGACGGCGGCAGCGCCCAGCGCAGCGGCCTGACACGCGCCGGCCGCAGCGTGGGCGCCGGCGGCAGCGCCGCCCCCGCGCCGCCGCCCGAGTGGATCATCCGCCCGGGCGCCTAGCAGCTCGTTCGGCTGCAGGGCGGCCCCGCGGCGAGTGACCGCTCGCGTCCAGGTGGGGTCGGGGCCGTAGGGGCGTCTGAGGCGGCACGGCACGCCCGCGGCGCCGGCGGCCGATGGGATGGCGGGTCCGGCGACCGCGCCTCGAGGCTTGGCTTCCGGCGCCCCTGCCGCGATGCTTGTGCGTGGATGCCACCCCGCGAGGAAGCGTGAGCGTCGCCGCCCGGATCCTCTTCCTGGGCGATCGCACGCACCCCGCCGCCCGACGGCTGCTGGGAGCGCTGGCGGCGGCGGGTTGGCACGTGCGCGTCGTCGCCAGCGTCGCGGACGCCGACGCGCTCCTCCGTGCGGAGGACGTCGGGGGCCTCCTGCTCGACCCCGACCACGACGACCCCGAGTTCCTTCGGCGCGCGCGCCGGGACCACCCGGACCGGCCCCTGATCGCCTGGCTTCCGACGCCGTCCTCAACGAGGGCGGCGGACCTGCTGGAAGTGGGAGCGGACGAGGTCATCCACGGCGGGATGGTGGAGCGCGAGTTGGTTGCCCGGCTGGGGCGCAGCGTGCGCCACGACGACCGCCCCGGCGGGCCCCTGCGCCTCGGCGCCCTCACCATCGACCCCGCCGAGGGGGAGGTGAGCTGGGCGGGCGCCCGGCTGCCGCTCACCCGCCGCGAGCGCGAGGTGCTCGGGGCGCTGGCCGATTCGGCGGGCCGGACGGTTCCCCGCGAGCGCCTCTACCGCCAGGTCTGGGGCTACACGATGGCTCGCGGCGACCGCAGCGTGGACGTCAACGTCAAGCGCCTGCGCGACAAGCTCGCGGCCGTGCCGGGGATGGCGGTCGAGATCCGGACCCAGGCCGGCGTCGGCTACCGACTCGAGGTGGTCGGGTCGGACGACCAGGGCAGCGAGGCGCCGCCGGCCAGGAGCGGCGCCTCGCAGTGAGCGTCACCGGCCGCGGTCAGCTCACCTCGCGCAGACTGCCGTCCTCCACCTGGTAGACGAAGCCGCGGATGGCGTCCTTGTGCGGGATGAAGGGGCTCGCCTTGATGCGCGCGATCGACTGGCGGACGTCGTCGTCGAGGTCCTTGAACGTCTCGACGGCCCACTCCGGCTTGATCCCGGTGTCGGCCTGGATCGACGCCTTGAAGTCGTCGTCCGTGAACGTGAGCATGCCGCAGTCGGTGTGGTGGATGAGGATGATCTCCTCGGTGCCGAGGAGCCGCTGTGAGATCGCGAGCGACCGGATCTCGTCATCCGTGACGACGCCGCCGGCGTTGCGGATGACGTGCGCGTCGCCCTCCTGGAGGCCGAGCAGGCCGTACGGGTTGAGCCGGGCGTCCATGCACGCGACCACGGCGACCTTGCGGCCGGGCGGCATGGGGAGCGAACCCTTGTCGAATCCCGCCGCGTAGGTCTCCGCGTTCTTGAGGAACTCCTCGGTGGCGCTCATGTGATCTCCTTGCCAGAGGTTGCCGGCGCGGGATTCTTCCAGATATTCGTCGGGATTTCTCTATTTCCGCCCCGTCACGTGAACGCCGCCGCGTGGGATGCTTGCGGGGTGGCGATCGGGGTCGGCATCGACGCGATCGAGGTGGACCGCTTCGCGGCCGCGCTGGCGCGCCGTCCACGGCTGGCGGAGCGGTGCTTCACCGAGGCCGAGGCGGCGTACTGCCAGTCCCGCGCCTTCCCCCCGCAGCACTTCGCCGCCCGCTTCGCCGCCAAGGAGGCGGTCGGCAAGGCGCTCGGGATCGGCATGACGCGCTGGCGCGAGGTCGAGGTGGTGCGGGGCCGCGGCGCGCCGGTCGCCCGCCTGAGCGGCCGTTACGCCGCGCGCGCCGAGGCCCTCGGCGTGACGCGGGTGCTGATCTCGCTCACCCACAGCCGCACCGACGCCATCGCGGTGGCGCTGGCCGAATAGACCGCGCGTCGTACGCGGTCGGCGGTGCGTACGATCCTGCGGATGCCGACCGCTCGCCCGTCCCTGCCCCCGCCGCTGCCCGGCTGCAGCCCACTGTTCGACGCGGCCGCGCTCCGGGAGGCCGACCGCCGCGCCACCGAGGACCACGCCATGCCCTCGATCCTGCTGATGGAGCGGGCGGGGCACGCGGCGGCGGCCGAGATCCTGGCGCGCTTCCCCGCGCGGCGGGCGGCGCTCGTGCTCGCCGGCGCGGGCAACAACGGCGGAGACGGCTACGTCGTCGCCCGCCATCTCGCCGAGGCTGGGTGGGACGTGGAGGTGGCGGCGCCGGACCCCGACGCCCCCGGCACTCCCGACGCCGCCACCATGCGCTCCATCGCGGCGACGATGGGCCTGCGGGCCCGGCGGGTGGACGTCGACGCCCTGCGCGCCGAATCGCGCCTGATCGTGGACGCGCTGCTCGGCACCGGGGCGCG
>JAWVEW010000010.1:0-2864 GCA_033856495.1 Miltoncostaeaceae bacterium
GTCGAGCCAGTAGGACTCGCTGTCGTCGAGCGCCTGCTCCGCGTCGACCGCTTGGGGAGGGGGCTCGTGGGAGGGAAACCAGGTGAGCACGAACGGGATCCGCTCGCCCGGCCGCACGACGAACTCCGAGACCGTCGTGAGGTTCTCGCCGTGCGTCTCCACGGGCGTGCGAAGGCAGAGCGCGTCCGGGCCCGCCGTCGCCACCAGGGCATGATCGGCGCGCTGCACCCAGGGGACGATCCGGCCGAAGTCGAAGCGGATCACGAGCTCCGAGCGCACCGGCACCGCGCCCGAGAGACCTTCCACGATGCGGACGATGTCCGGCGCGTGGCCCCGCGGCGGCATGAACTCGATCGCCCGGACGGCTCCCTCCTCGGTCTCGTAGACCGACTCCAGGATCAGCGTGTCGTGGCGGTAGCGGCGGCTCGAGGCGCGGACCGGCACGGCCGGCGCCAGGAGCCAACGTCCGTGCTCCGGGCCTCCGAGGAGGGCCGCGAAGCACGCGCCCGAGTCGAAGCGGGGAAAGCAGCACCAGTCGATCGAGCCCTCGCGGCTCAGCAGTGCCGCCGTCTGCAGGTCGCCGATCAGGGCGTAGTCCTCGATTCGCGGCACTCGCTGCTCCTGAGGGGGGATCCCCGACGACCCGGGGGGGCGGGCACGGACCCGACGCGGCCCGTCCCATCATCCCAGCGTGAACCGGCCACGCGCAGGCGGCGGACGCGCCCGGACGGCCCTGGAGACGGGTGGGCACCGCCTCCGAGGACTCGCGTCTGCTGCCCGCGCCGTCGATGGCCCCGCCGTGAGCGGGCGGGAGGCCCCAGCCTGAGGGAGAAGCGTGTTGACGCGCGGCCCTCGCCCTGTGGAGTCGAACGGCTGCTCCGCTGGGCAGTCTCCCCGAAGGAATCCGACCTGGCCAGGGATCCTGGTATGAAGGGTTCGCCGGGTGGGGGTCGGTCTGGCGCAGCTAGCGGCGGCACCCGTTCCAGGTCATGGCTTCAGCGCCACCTTGATCACCCCGTCGGTGCGTTCGGCCATCATGCGGTACCCCTCCGGCGTCTGCTGGAGCGGCAGCGTGTGCGTGAAGATCGGGCTCGGGTCGACGCGGCCGTCCGCGACGTAGCCGACGAGCTCTGCTGCCCGGAGATCGTCTGGAGGACCGCGTGCACTCCCTCGCCGGCGGTGAGGTCCTGGACGCGCGCCCGGATCTCGTCCTTGTCACGCGAGTTGATGGTCTCGGTCGCACCCATGCGCCGCGCGACCTCGAGGCGGTCGTCGTGGTGTCCGAGGCAGATGATCTGCGAGGCGTTCTTCAGCCCAGCGGCCGCGACCGCGCAGAGGCCGACACCGCCGTCGCCGATCACCAGAACGTTGTCTCCCGGCTTCACGCCGGCCGTGACCACCGCGTGCCATCCGGTCGCGAGGTTGTCGAGGCAGGTGAGAAGCGCCGGTTCGTGCTCCGGGCCTGACACCGACTCGGGCATCGGTGTCAGGGTCCCATCGGCGAACGGGACGCGCAGCAGCGCCGACTGACGCCGCACTCACGGGCTGCTCACCGCGCTCGCACGCCCGAGGCGGGCCGTTCACGGGCGGCGAGGGGCTCAGCTCAGGGCTTGGTGCCGACCGTGACGGTCGGCTTGTCCTCGATCGTGATCCCCTGGCCGGTCGAGTGGAGGCAGCCGATGCCCTTCACGCACAGGGCGCCGCCCATGACGCCGGTCGAGAAGAGGATGACGACCACGACGATCACTCCGACGACGACGAAGAGCGTCTTCATCCCGACGCCGCTCCCCTCGATCTCGAGCCGCCGGCCAACGGCTCTGGGTGGCAGGGGCCCGCCCCGCGCGCTGCGACGCAATTCATTTCATCAAGTTCTCCGCGTCGTCAACCGCACCTGCCTGCCCACGGCGCCGTCGCCGGCTCGCCGGGGGAGCTGCGCCTTTCCGCGCTGGCCGGCCCCCGGGGCACCTGACTACCCGACCCGCAGGTCCTCGCTGAGGAGGGCGTCCCCGTTGGTGATCGCGTCCCCGTTGGCGCGCACGAAGAACCGCCGTCCGGGCTCCAGCCCGAGGCGCTCCGCGTCGTCGCGGGTGACCTGGGCGACCAGGCGCTCGCCGCCCTCCAGCACCAGGTCCAGCCGCACCTCGAAGCCCAGGTGGACCATCCGGGCGAGCCGGGCCTCGATGGCGGAGTCGCTCGGCTCGTCGAGCAGCTCGAGGTCGTGAGGGCGCACCAGCGCGCCGTTCAGGCGGGTCACGGGGCCGACGAAGCCCATCACGAAGGCGTTCGCGGGACGCTCGTAGAGGTCGCGCGGCGAGCCGTGCTGCTCGATCCGGCCCTCGTTCATGAGCACGATCCGGTCGGCCACCTCCATCGCCTCCTCCTGGTCGTGGGTGACCAGGACGGTGGTGACGTGGACCTCCTCGTGCAGCCGCCGCAGCCACTCGCGCAGCTCGCGCCGCACCCGCGCGTCGAGGGCGCCGAACGGCTCGTCGAGCAGGAGCACGCTGGGCTTGACCGCGAGCGCCCGGGCGAGCGCCATCCGCTGGCGCTGCCCGCCCGAGAGCTGGGAGGGGTAGCGCTCGGCCAGCCCGTCCAGACCCACCAGCGACAGGAGCTCGTGGACCCGGCTGCGGATCTCCTCCTTGGGACGCCGGCGGATCGTGAGGCCGAACGCGACGTTCTTGAAGACCGTGAGGTGCTTGAAGGCGGCGTAGTGCTGGAAGACGAAGCCGACCCCGCGCTGCTGCGGCGGCAAGTGCGTCGCGACAACGCCCCCAATGCGGATCTCGCCCAGATCCGGCTGTTCCAAACCAGCGATCACGCGTAACAGGGTCGACTTCCCGCTGCCGCTCGGACCCAAGAGC
>JAWVEW010000011.1:0-3464 GCA_033856495.1 Miltoncostaeaceae bacterium
GACCACCGCCGCCGGGGACTCGCCGCCGAGGGGCTGGGTCAGCGAGGGCGGCGGCGGGCCGGCGGGTGCCTGCGCCGCCGGCGCCGCGGAGGCGGCTGCCAGCGGCGCGAGCGCTGCCAGCAGCGCGAGGGCGAGCAGGGCGGGCCGGAGGAGGTGGCGCGCCGGGCGCCGGCGGCGTGAGCGGGATGGTGGGATCACCGGGGGTCCTTCGGGTCGGCCTCGCTGAGAACATCGATCGGGGGCGTCTGCGACGCGGGTCTCGCCTTACCGATATCGGCGCCAGGCCCGCCGAATTGACGTCGTGACGAATGCCACCGCATCGGCGCGTCCGCCACCCGGGGACGAGGGCCAGAGGATGAAAGCAGGTCCCGGCCCGGACCCGCCGAGCTGTCTCCCCGCGATTCGTAACGATTCTGGGCCGGAATCGGGCGGATGGCCGCGCTCGACGAGGCTGGAAATGGGGCTCCACGCGGTGCTCATGCACTCATGAGTGTCGGATGTCCTCTCCTTCTTACGAGCCGGGGCGTCGCCCAGCCGCCGACGTAAGACCGGGCCCGCCTCGGACACTCAGGGGACACCAAGGGAACATCACATGAGGAGAGCACCATGATCGCCGATGGTGCCGACGCTCCTCCTGCTCGGCGCCTCGAGCCTGGCGATGCGAGGGACCGCACGCCGCCGGCCGGCGGTGCGCCCGCCCCGCTGGGACGTGACGCTCCCCGGTAAGGACTTCGGACTGTCAGCCGGCCCGCGCCGGAGCGCCGCCTCCTGCATCTCGTGACTGCTGTCGGCGAACTCCTCGGCGCAGGTTGGCGTCGGCGTTGCGCAGGTCCGCCTCGACGAGCGGCCACGGCGCGTGGACGGGAGCTCTGCCTCGGCGCCCGCGTCCGTCACCGCCCGCCGCGGCTCGACGAGCTCCAGCTCCTCGACGCCGCGGACGGCCAGGATGTGACCCTGCGCTCGTGCAGTTCGTTGGCCATCTCATCTCCCAATCAGCGTCGACTCGCTCCCCCGGTCCGCGTTCCCGGCTCCGCTCGATCAATCCGCCGTTGGCGGCGCGTCACGGAACGAGCAGCGTCTTGCCCACGGTGGCGCGCTGCTCGATGGCGGTGTGCGCGGCAGCCGCCCGCGCAAGCGGGAAGCGCTGGCCGATCAGCGGGACCAGGCTGCCGGCGGCAGCCTCCTCCAGGGCCCGGGTCTCCAGAGTGCGGAGCGAGCGCGGGCGCCCGAGCGCGGTGGCGGTCAGGCCGCGCGCGATCAGGTCCCAGGCGGTGAGCGCCGTCGGCTCGCCCGACGACCACCCGAAGAGGACCAGCCGTCCGCCGGCGCCCAGAAGGTCCAGCGCCCCCCGGCCGAGCGGGCCGCCGACCCCATCCAGCACGACACTGACCGCACGCTCGCCGAGCGCCGCGCGCACCCGGTCGGGCCAGTCCGGGGCGAGGTAGTCGACGGGGGCCGTGGCGCCCAGGGCGCGGAGCCGTTCGGTCTTCTCCGGACCGCCGGCGACGCCGACGGCGACGGCGCCGGCGTTGCGCGCCGCCTGGATCAACAGGCTGCCGAGGCCCCCCGCGGCCGCGGTGACGAGCACGACGTCGTCCGGGACCAGCGCGGCGACGTCGAGGATCGCGAGCGCGGTGCGCCCGGTGCCGATCATCGCGACCGCCGCCTCCGCGCCCACGTTGTTCGGGATCTCGTGCAGCGCGTCGACGGACGCAACCGCCCGCTCGGCGTACCCACCGCTGGCCGCGCCCAGGTGGGCGACGACGCGACGCCCCACCCAGCGGGGATCCACTCCGGCGCCGACCGCCTCGACGGCGCCGGCGACCTCCCGGCCGGGCACCATCGGCAGGTCCGGCAGCGGGAACGGTCCCAGGGCGGTGCCGCGGCGGATCGCGGTGTCGATCAGGTGGACCCCCGAGGCCTCGACGGCGATCCTCACCTGATCCTCGGCCGGCACCGGGTCGGGTACCTCCTCGTACCGGAGGTTGTCCGCCGGGCCGAAGGCATGAAGTCGGATCGCGTGCATCCCAAACATCCTGCATCCTCAAGTGCACTTGAGGTCAAGGGCCGCCCATGCTCTGATTGCAGGCGATGAGATCGCTCACCATCGGGGAGGTTGCGGAGCGCAGCGGGGTGGCGACGTCGGCGCTCCGCTTCTACGAGGACCGGGGGCTGATCGCCTCGGAGCGGACGGCCGCCGGCCATCGGCGCTACCCCCGGGCGGTCATCCGGCGGGTGGCGTTCATCGTCTTCGCCCAGCGGGTCGGGCTCGCGCTCGGCGAGATCGGCGAGGAGCTGGCCAGACTGCCCTCCGACCGGGTGCCCGAGCGCGCGGACTGGGCACGGCTCTCGCGCTCATGGCGGGCGCGCATCGACGAGCGGATCGCGGAGCTGGAGCGCCTGAGGGGCGGCCTGACGGAATGCATCGGCTGCGGCTGCCTGTCGCTCGACCGCTGCAGGCTGGCCAACCCCGGCGACCGCGCCGCAGGGCTCGGCCCGGGCCCGCGCTACTGGATGGGGGACGCCCGCCCGCCGGCGTGACTCACGCCAGCGCCAGGATCCGGGGCAGCCCGGACGCCGCCGTGGCCCACGTCGCCCCGGCGTCCCGGGAGACGAAGACGCGCCCGTCGTCGGTGCCGAACGCGGCGAGGTCGTCGGTCGCGACCAGGCAGCCCGTATCGATGTTGCGGTCGAACCACTCGGGCAGCCCGGCCGTGCACTTCTCGAACGGACCGTCGGCGTCCAGGCGGCGCCGGTAGACGGCGACGCGGCGCCCGCGCGGGCCCTCGGAGGCCGTGAGCAGCACGGTGTCCCCGCAGACCGCGAGGGCGCGGCAGTAGCTCGCGGCGAGCCCGTCGCGCGCGACCGACCACGACCCTCCGCCGTCCTCGCTCGTCGCCAGGCCGACCGCCGCCGCGGCCAGCACGAGGCCGGGCCGCCCGGGAACCGTGATGACCTGGTGGACGTCGGTGCGGATGTCGATCGTCGGCCGCCATGATGCGCCGTCGTCGTCCGAGCGCAGGATCCCGCCGACGTGGACGTTCGCGTAGACCTCCCCGTCGGCGCCGGCGGCCATCGAGCGGACGGCCGGCGGGCCGCCCCACGGCGTGAACCACTGGCGCCGTCCCGGAGCGCCCTCGAAGCCCTCGAGGGTCTCGACGACGCCGTCCGCCAACCGGACCAGGTGGGCGTTCGCGGTGCCTGCAAGCACGCCGGCGTCCGTCGGCAGCAGGCATTGGAGCGCGGATTCGCCGACGTGAGCGACGTCGTGCCAGTCGCCGTCGCGGCCGCTCCAGATCGCCCTCCCGTCCACCACGGCCCAGAGCCCGTCGCTCGACGCCGCGAGCGCGGAGACCGACCGGCCCTCGAGTGCGGTGACGTCCGGCGAGCCCGGAACCCGGAGACCCTCCGTCGTGGCGATCACGACCATCCCGCGCATGATGCACCTTCAAGCAGACTCGAGG
>JAWVEW010000012.1:0-2631 GCA_033856495.1 Miltoncostaeaceae bacterium
GCGCTTCGCCGCCGCACGCTCCAGCGTCAGCGCCTGCCTGACGAGGGCGGTGCCCTCGGCGCTGTCGCCGCCGAGGTCCGCGGCGGCCCAGCGCATCATCGCGGCGAGCGCGCCGTACCAGACGGCGACGCGGCGCTCGTGCTGCTGCAGGACGGGGCGGGTCATGCGTGGGTTCATGGCACCCTGGAGGCCGGGGACGGTCGCAGGCCATGGTGAGGGGTCCCGCTCCCTCGAGGAATCCCCTGATCGTCCAGTTCTCGCAGCCGGTCGGACCGCCGGCCGACGCGTCGCGCCGTGGAGCGGCCGTCGCTCGGCCGTCACGCGATGGCCGGAGGGTGGCACAGCGTCCCCCCGCGGCGCTCTGCCAGCTCACCGTTGATCTCGCCGCCGATGAAGAGCATCAGCCCGCTCAGATAGAGGAAGGTGAGGTAGACGACGACGGCGCCCAGGCTCCCGTAGATCTTGTCGTAGGAGCCGAAGTTGTCCACGTACAGGCGGAAGAGCCAGATCGCGCCGATCCAGCCGGCGGCGGCGACGAGGGCGCCCGGCAGGACCGCGCTGAGCGGGCAGCGCACGTTGGGCCCGAAGCGGTACAGCAGGATGGCGAAGAGCAGGAGCGCCGCGAGCGTGAACCAGGAGATGCTCTGGCCCGCGATACGGCCGGCGCTCTCGCTGACGCCCATGAGCCGCAGGAGCGCCTCCAGCACGCGCGGACCGGCGAGCAGGGCCAGCGCGCCGGCGGCGGCGAGGATGCTCGCGGCGGCCGCGAAGCCGAGGGCGACCAGCTTCCCGCGCAGCCACGGCCGGTGCGCCGCCCCGTAGGCCTGATCGAGCCCGTTCATCAGGGCGCCGATCGCGTTGGAGGCGAGGTAGAGGCCGCCGACGATGCCGAGCACGAGGAAGAACAGGGTGTTGCTTCCGTGGGTCGCCTGCCGGAGCGACGACAGGAGCAGCCGGCGCAGGTCGTCCGGGATCGCGTCGCCGTAGCCGGCGATCACGCGGGTGTACGTGGCCGGGCTGGCGACCAGCCCGGTGATCGCCACCAGCACGAACAGGAACGGAATCGTGGCGAGGAACGCGTTGTAGGCGAAGAGGCTCGCCTGGCTCGTCACCCCGTGGGCGAACACCCGGCGGAAGACCGCGCGCACGAGCTCCCAGAGCCAGCGCCCGGCGCGGCCGCCGGCCAGGCGCACGGCGCGCGAGGCCCTGAGCGCCGTGCGGCGCCCCCCCTGTGCGGAGGATGGTGAGCGCAGGCCGATGCTCGCTCAGTACCCCGCGACGGCGTGCCGTTCCTGCACGACGCGGCTCCCGGACGTGTAACGCGGGGCCGGCTGCAGGCACCGGTAGCCTGACGCGGGCCAACGCCGAGAGGAGCGCCGATGACGCCGCTGAGCCCCATCGAGGAGCGGCTGTGCAGGGAGTCGCCCTGGGATTTCTCCGACCTCAGCGCGCTGTACGTCAACTGCACGCTGAAGCGATCGCCGGAGCTCTCCCACACCCAGGGGCTCGCCGACCGCTCGATCGCGATCATGGAGCGCCTCGGCGTGTCGGTGGAGGTCGTGCGCGCGGTCGACCACGAGATCGCGACCGGGGTCTACCCGGACATGGCCGAGCACGGCTGGGACCGCGACGACTGGCCGGCGATCGCCGAGAAGGTGATGGCGGCCGACATCCTCGTGCTGCTCTCCTCGATCTGGCTGGGCGAGAAGTCGTCGGTCTGCACGAAGGTGATCGAGCGCCTCTACGGGAACAGCCACCTCCTCAACGAGCACGGGCAGTACGCCTACTACGGCCGCGTGGGCGGGTGCATCATCACGGGCAACGAGGACGGCGCGAAGCACTGCTCCATGAACATCCTCTACTCGCTCCAGCACCTCGGCTACGTCATCCCGCCGCAGGCCGATTCCGCCTGGCTCGGCGAGGCGGGGCCCGGCCCGAGCTACCTCGACCCCGGCTCCGGCGGGCCCGAGAACGACTTCACGAACCGCAACACCACCTTCCTCACCTGGAACATGCTGCACCTCGCCCGCATGCTGAAGGACGCCGGCGGCATCCCGGCCTGGGGAAACCAGCGCTCCGAGTGGGACGCCGGGTGCCGGCGCGACTTCGCGAACCCCGACTACCGGTAGGGCCTCACGGGACGACCCAGACCGGCGTGTACCGGCCGGACCACCGCCAGACGCCCTCGGCCTCGCTGGCGGGCATGCGGACGCAGCCGTGCGAGGCGGCATAGGGCGGGACGTCCGGGTACTCGTGCATGGCGATGCCGCCGTGGAAGTAGAGCGCATACGGCATCCAGACCTTGAACGGCCGGGAGTAGCTCATCCGCTCCTTGCTCGTCACGGAAAAGCGGCCCTGCGGCGTCGAGCGGCCCGGCGAGCCGGTGGAGACGTGGATGGCCCGCACCGTCCGGCCGTTCTTCACCAGGAGCAGCACCTGGCGGGTGGTGTGGATCTCCAGGCCGCCGGGGAGCCCGCTCGTCGGCCGCGGCCGGGACGCATGGACCAGCCGCGCGCGCGTCTCCGCGCCGACGAGACCGTCGCGCGGGAGCCCCTCCCACCCCTGGAAGGCGTAGAGCGCCTGCCGGGTGCGCTCGTCGAACACGCCGTTGGCCGCTGAGGGCGGCAGGTA
>JAWVEW010000013.1:0-7107 GCA_033856495.1 Miltoncostaeaceae bacterium
ACACCGTCATGTGCTTGAAAGCCGCGTAGTGCTGGAAGACGAAGCCGACGCCGCGCTCCTGGGCGACCACCTGGGTGGCGTCGCGGTCCGCGATCAGCACCCGGCCGGCGTCGGGGCGCTCGAGTCCGGCGATGACGCGGAGGAGCGTCGACTTGCCGCTGCCGCTGGGCCCCAGCAGCGCGGTGAGCTCGCCGGCCGGCGCCTCGACCGACACGTGGTCGAGGGCGGTGAAGGAGCCGAAGCGCTTGGTCACGTCGTGGACCGCGATCATGAGCGGGACTCCTTGGGCCTCGTGAGGTGCATGGTGACGACTGCGAGCAGCGCCAGGAACGCCAGCACCAGCGCAGCAGTGTAGGCGCCGACGATGTCGAACGCCTGGAAGCGGTCCTCCACGTGGAGGGTGAGGGTCTCGGTGCGTCCCAGCAGGTGCCCCGAGACGACGGCCACGGCGCCGTACTCGCCGAGCGCGCGGGCCGTTGTCAGCACGACGCCGTAGGCGATCCCCCAGCGGATCGCCGGCAGGGTGATGCGCCGGAAGGTCTGCAGCGGCGAGGCGCCGAGCGTGGCGGCGGCCTCCTGCTGCTCGGTGCCGATCTCGCGCAGGAGCGGCGCCACCTCGCGGGCGACGAACGGCAGCGAGATGAAGATGCTCGCCAGCACCATGCCGGGGAGGGCGAAGATGACCTGGATCCCCTGGTCGGCGAGCGCTCCGCCGAACCAGCCCTGACGGCCCCAGACCAGCACCAGCGCGAGGCCCACGATCACCGGCGACACGGCCAGGGGCAGCGTGACGAGCGCGCTGAGGATCGCTCCGCCCACACCGCGCCGGCGCGCCAGCACCATCGCGATGGCGACGCCGAAGATCGTGTTCGCCACCACGGTGATCAGCGTGATGATCGCGGTCAGCCAGAGCGCGTGGAGGAAGAAGCGGTTGTCGAGCGCGTCCAGGACCGGCCCCACGCCGTCCCCGAACGCCCGCCATCCCACCATCCCCAGCGGGACGACGAGGATCAGGGCGAGATAGCCGAAGGCCGCCCCGCGCAGCGCCCAGCGGCCGGCGCCCCGCCGCCCGCCGCCGACGGCCGCGAGGGGCGGGGCGGCGGCGTGCCCACCCCCATTAGCGGGCACGGTCGCCCCCCATCCGCTCGCCGATGCTCAGCCCCACCAGCACGACCAGCGAGATCGCGAGCAGCACGACCGAGACGGCCGCCGCGCCGGCGGGGTTGCCGGACTCGATGTGCCCGAAGATCAGGACTGACGACAGCTCGGTCTTGAAGGGCACGTTGCCCGCGATCAGCACCACCGAGCCGAACTCGCCGAGCGCCCGCGAGAAGGCCAGGCCGACGCCGGTGAGAACCGCCGGCCGCAGGTTCGGCAGGATCACCCGGAGGAAGATCGTCCTCGGTTTCGCCCCCAGCGAGGCCGCGGCATCCTCGACCTCCCGGTCGAGCTCCATCAGCACCGGCTGAACGGCGCGCACGACGAACGGCAGCGTCACGAAGAGCAGCGCCAGGGCGATCCCCGCGCGGGTGTAGGCGACGTCGACGCCCAGCGGGCTGCGCGGGCCGTACAGCGCGATCATGGTCAGCCCGGCGACGATCGTCGGCAGCGCGAAGGGCATGTCGATCAGCGCGTCGACGAGCCGGCGGCCGGGGAAGCGGTCGCGCACGAGCACCCAGGCGATCAGGATGCCCATCACGGTGTTGATCAGCGCCACGGCCAGCGAGATGCCGACCGTCAGCTGCAGCGCCGACACCGCGCGCGGGCTGGAGATCGCGGCCCAGAATGTGTCCGCGCCATCGGACTGCGAGCGCCAGATCACCGCCGCCAGGGGGATCAGGACGATCAGGCTGAGGAAGCAGGTGCCGAGTCCCAGGGTCAGCGGGCCCCCGAACCCCCGCGGGCGCAGCGGCCCGAGGCCCGGCCGCAGGGCGGCGAGCCGTCCGCTCACGCCGGCGCCTGTCCCTGCAGGATCCGGGTGACGGCGCCCTTCTCGGGGTCGAAGAAGCGCTCGCGCACGCTGGGCCAGCCGCCCACGTCGGCGATCGTGAAGAGCGCCGGCGGCGCCAGGAAGGTGAAGCGGGCGAGCACCGCCCCGACCACGGGGCGGTAGCCCCTCCGGGCGAAGATGCGCTGGGCCTGGGGCGAGTAGAGGAACCGGACGAAGGCCTGTGCCTGCGGCAGGTGTTGGCTCTTGGAGACGACCGCCACCGGGTTCTCGATCAGGATCGTCTGGTCGGGGACCACGTAGTCGAGCGACTCGCCGGCCTGCTGGGCGGCGATCGCCTCGTTCTCGTAGGCCAGCATCACGTCGCCCTTCCCCCCCAGGAAGGTCTGGAGGGCCTCGCGCGCGCTCTTGTCCTGGGCCACCACGTGGTCGAACAGCGAGGCCAGGTAGTCGAGCGCCTGCGCGTCCGAGCGCCCGAGCTTCAGCTGAGCCCCGTAGGCCGCCATGACGTTCCACTGGGCCCCGCCCGACGTGAGCGGGTTGGGTGTGACCACCTGGATGCCGGGCTGGATCAGGTCATCCCAGGTCTTGATCTGCTTGGGGTTGCCCTTGCGGACCACGAACACCACCACCGAGTCGGTGACCATCCCGCGGTAGCGGCCGGCGTTCCAGTCGGGCGCGACGAGCCCCGCCTTCACGAGCCGGGTGACGTCGGGCTCGAGCGAGAAGGCGACGACGTCGGCCGGCAGGCCCGCCTCCACCGCCCGGCTCTGCTCTCCCGAGGCGGCGAACGACTGCTGGATCTCCACGTCCTTGCCGGCCGCCGTCTTCTGGAAGGCGGGGACGATCTCCCCGTACGCCTCGCGCGGCGTCGAGTAGGCGACCAGCGAGAGCGTCGTGCCGCCGGAGCCGCCGGACGATCCGGAGCCGCCGCAGCCGGCCGCCACCGCGAGCGCGGCCAGACAGGCGAGCGCGACGAACGGCAGGCGGAGGCGGGATGGCGACGGCACGGGCGTTCCTTCGTGAGGGCCGATGCGGCCTTCTATCAGAATCTCCCCATAACCATCAACAATCCTGGCTTTATTTCGGGCGCCCGGGCGCGCGGCGCATCGGGGCCGTCCGACCCCCTCGCTAGCCTCTGCTGCCCCGGTCGGACGGCCCCGAGGGGGCGGTGAGGACACACGAGATCTATGTCGAGGAGTGGGCCGCAGCCTACGGTTCGCCGTACCTGGTGACGGCCTGGGACGTCGGCGACGAGGCCGTGACGCTGGTCGAGGACGGCGAGCGGCTGGTCCTCCACCCCGGCCGCGGAGAGCTGGGGCCCGGAGAATCGATCGCGTTCGTGGACGGCGTGCGCCGCGGCGAGGCCTCGCTGGCGCGGATGGGCGCGGACGGCGCCCTCGTGCGGGGCGTGGCGGGAGCCCACGCCTGCGGAGCGGTCCTCTGCCGGGCCGGTTGGCGCGCCGAGGTGGTCAGGGCGCGTGTCCGCCGGCTGGCGATCTGGGGCGGGGGGGAGCCCGTCGCGCTTCCCGCCGTGCCCGGCGGCTGGCGCTGGGAGAGTCAGGCCATCGCGTCGCTCAGCCCGGACGCGCCCGCCCTGGAGCTGCAGATCCGGATGCGCCAGGCCGAGGGCGAGCTGGCCGAGGAGCTCGCGGCCGAGGGTGCCCTGGTCGTGATCGACGGGGCGCTGAACTTCGTGCGCTCGCGCGACCTTCCGGTGGTCGGCTACGTGAAGACGCACCACCGGGCGCTCCTCCCCCCGGCCCAGCACGCCCGGGTCCCCGGCCTGCGCGCCGGGGAGCGCACCTCGCTCTTCTCGCTCGGGCAGGACCGCTACAGCGCGTACCTGCGGCTGACCGACCCCGGCCGGGGGGCGAATCCCTGGGCGGGCATCGTCCGGCTCGAGGCGCCGCAGTCGCCCGGACTCGAGGCCGCCCGCCGGGTCGCCGACCGCCTGGCGGCACTGCTCCCGCGCTTCGCCGGCGTGCCCCACCGCGATCCGCGCGCGCCCCAGAACCTTCAGCCCATCGGCGGGCTCGAGGCGCACCTGCGCCACCTGCTGGGCGACCCGGCGCTGGCGGCGCGGGCCGTGCGCGAGGCCGTCATCCTCCCGAGGAGCGCCTGAGATGAACGACGACGTCGTGGGCCTGGTGGACGGCTCGCTCCCGGCCACCACCCGGCGCTTCGCGGTGGCGCTGGAGGAGGGCGCCCACCTGCAGCTGGACGAGCTGGTCGTCGTGGAGCAGGAACTGGAGGACGGCGCGCCGCTCGCCCACTACGGGATCGTGGTGGAGGGGAGCGGCCAGATCGAGGGCGCGGCGTTCGCCTCCGACACCGCCCGGATCGCCCGCGACGGCACCATGCCGGGGCTCACCGCCCGTCGGGTGGAGGTGCAGGTGCTGCGGACGGTGCCGGAGCTCTGGCTCGCCCCGGAGCCGGGCGCGCCGGTGCGCAGGGCGCAGGGGGTCCACCGCGAGCTGGCGCTGTTCTGCGATCAGATGGAGGGCCGCCGGCTGCCGGTCGGCCTCGACCAGTCGGGCGCAGCCGTCCACGCCGACTTCGCCTTCATGAACGGCGAGCGCGGCGGCCACGTCTCCATCTCCGGCATCTCGGGCGTCGCCACCAAGACCAGCTACGCCCTCTTCCTCCTCTACATGCTCTTCGAGACCCCGGCCGGCCGGCGCCTGCTGGGGCAGGCGGGGCCGCAGGCGAGGGCCGTGATCTTCAACGTCAAGGGCGAGGACCTGCTCCACATCGACCTCCCCAACGCCCGCTACCCGCGCGACGAGCGCGACCGGGAGGGCTGGGCGGCGCTCGGCGTGCAGGCGCCCGGACCGTTCGGCGACGTGCGCCTGTGGGCGCCGCGGGCGCGCGGCGCGGCCGAGGGGGCGCGCGTGACCGACGTGCGCACGCGGCCCCACCGCGAGCGCGACGGCGACGGCGAGCGGGCGGTCGTGGAGGCGTTCGGGTGGAGCCCGTGGGAGTTCATCCGGGGCGGCCTGCTGCGGTTCGTGCTCGCCGACGAGGGCGAGCGGACCCAGGTGGCGTTCGTCGAGCAGCGCGTGCGCGTGCAGCTCGCCCGGCACGCCTGGCCGCTGGCCGGGCAACCGGGGGCGGCGGTGATGTGCGCTGCCGAGGGCGGCTTCGACCTCGAGCGGCTGGTCGCGCGCGGGCGCTCCGAGCGGCCGGCCGGCGACGGCGTGCCGATCCGCTCCTTCGCCGACCTGGTCGACTACCTCACCGGGCTCCTGGCCGACGAGAAGGGCTACTCCGAGCCCGCGTGGACCGGCGGCACCCAGTCCAACACCGTGATGGCCTTCCTACGCCGCCTCTACGCGGCGAGCCCCCGACTCGGGCAGCTGGTCGCCACCGGGGTGCGGCCGCCGGCGCTCGAGCGCCGTGTCAACGTGATCGACCTCCACGACCTTCACGACTCCGCCCAGCGCTTCGTGGTGGGGGCCGTGCTGGCCGAGGTCTTCGCCGCCAAGCAGGGCGCCGGGCGCGAGCCGCTGCGCTTCGTGGTCCTGGACGAGCTCAACAAGTACGCGCCGCGCGAGGGCCAGAGCCCGCTGAAGGACCTGCTGGTCGACATCGCCGCGCGCGGGCGCTCCCTTGGCGTGCTGCTGATCGGCGCCCAGCAGTCCGCCGCCGAGGTGGAGCCGGCGCTGCCCCGCAACGCGGCGATCAAGGTGGCGGGGCGCCTCGACGCCGGCGAGGCCGGCGACTACCGCTTCCTGACGCCCGAGCTGCGCGAGCGGGCGAGCCGCTTCCTGCCGGGGACGATGGTGCTCGACCAGCCGATCGTGCCGGCGCCGATCCCGATCCGCTTCCCCTTCCCGGCCTTCGCCACCAACCCGGGAGAGGGCGCCCTGGCGCCGGCCCGCGCGCCGGCGAGCGAGGAGGCGCTGGCGGCCGCGCTCGCCGAGCTCGGCGGGAGCTAGGAGCTCGGTCGCGTGCGGCTGCTGCACACCTCCGACTGGCACCTCGGCCGCACCACCCGCGGCCGCTCGCGCGCGCCGGACCACGATCGTGCGATCGCGGAGATCCTCGACGCGACCCGTGAAACGCGGCCGCACCTGATCCTGCACACGGGCGACCTCTTCGACGCCCCGCGCCCGGCCTACGAGGAGATGACGCGCGCCATCGACGCCCTGCGCCGGCTGGCCGAGCTCGCCCCGGTGCTCGTGCTCTGCGGCAACCACGACTCGCCGGCGCTCTTCCGCGTGTTCGCCCGCCTGCACGGCGAGGACGGGCGCATCGGATTCGCGGCCGAGCCGCGTCCGGCGCCCTGGCGCTACGCGGGCGACGACGGCGAGGAGATCCGGGTGGCGGCGCTCCCGTTCGTGCACCAGAACCGGGCGATCCGCCACTTCGAGCACGACCCGGCCGACTGGGCCGCCGCCTACCTGGACCGCATCGCGCGGGCCTGGGGGCACCTGAACGTGGGCCTGAGCGAGGGCCTCGATACGGAGCGCCACGTGCTCGTCGCGGCCGCCCACCTGCACCTGGCGGGGGCCCGTCTCGCCGGCTCCGAGCGGCTGGTCCACGTCTCGGACGGCTACGCCGCCCAGCCGGAGCACCTGCCCCACGCGAGCTACACGGCGCTCGGCCATATCCACCGGCCGCAGGAGATCCCGGGTGGCCGCTGCGGCCGCTACGCGGGCTCGCCGATCCCGCTCGACTTCGGGGAGGAGGGCGAGTCCAAGGGGGCGGTGCTGGTGGAGGCGCGCCCGGGCCGCCCCGCGCGGATCGAGACGATCCCGCTCTCCGGCGGCCGGCCGCTGCTCACCATCGCGGGGTCGCTCCAGGACCTGCCGCGCCGGGCCGAGGACGCGCGGGGGGCGCTCGTGCGCGTCACGGTGCTGACCGCGGAGCCGACGCCGGAGCTGGCCCGGCGGGTCGCCGACCTGCTCCCGGGCGCCGACCTGCTCGAGGTGGTCGAGGACTGCGCCGGCGGCCGGCTGCGGGCGCTCGACCCCGCCGAGGGATCGTCTGTCGGGGCCCCCGAGCGCGGCATCGAGGAGCTCTTCGTCGACTACCTGGCCGCGGTGGGCGTCCGCGGCGCAGCCGCCGACCGGGTGCTCGGCGGCTTCCGCGCGCTGCTCGCGGCAACGGAAGACGGGGACGAGGAGGCGGCTCCGCGCTTCCCCGCCCTCGAT
>JAWVEW010000014.1:0-5499 GCA_033856495.1 Miltoncostaeaceae bacterium
CGACTCGTGGGATGGTCACGATGGAAGGCCGGCGGCGCGCCGGCCGCCCGCCCCCGGTCCTGCGTCCCCCCGGAGGGGTCTACGCGGTGGCCTGCTCGAGGTCCAAGGGGAGCACCCGCTCGCCCCGCTCGCCTGGAAGCGCCTCGATCGCCCGCCGGCCATCGGCCCCGGCCAGCCGCGGCGACGATGATGACGGCGGTCAGGCACGTGGCGGGGGCCCCATGCTCCCCATCGCCCTGCGCCGGCGCGAGCGCGGGGCGCCGCCCCCTCAGTCGCCCGGGGGCGGATTCAGGCCGCGGTACGCACGTCGCGACCGAGAGCGCGGGAGGGCCAACCGGCCAACCCGGATCCTGCCGGCATGCGGCGAAGGCCGAGCGTCGGGTGGGCCCCGTGAAGCGTGAACTCTTAGGATAAGAGGCGCGACCTGGCCGCGCGAAGGGGCTCCTTGCCGGACCAGGCCGCGCTCCACAGCGTGCTCGCCGAGATCGCGGCGCTCGGGCTGGAGCTGCTCGAGCTCCGTCGCGCGAGCGCGTGATCTCGGACGCGGCGCAGCGGATCCGGGGCCGATCACCCGCATCGGCTGACGGCGCCTCATACGACCGGGGGTCATACCAAGCGCATGGCATACGTGATCCGGCAAGGCCCGCTCGCCGGCCGCTTCCCGGCGGTCGCGACGATGGTGATCTTCCTGCTCGTCCCGTACCTCGCCCTGTCACCGGCCGTCCAGCCGCTCGCGCCGCTCATCGCCCACGACCTGCACATGAGCGGGCAGACGATGAGCCTGGGCGCCGGGATGGCGAACGCCGCCTACGCGCTCGGGACGGTACTCGCGGTACAGCTCGCGCTCCTCCTGCCGCAGCGGCGGATGCTCGTCCTCTACGCGTTCGGGCTCCTGTTCGGCTCGCTGCTCGTGGTGGCGGCGCAGAACCCCGGCATGTTCATCGCGGGTCGTGTGCTCCAGGGCGTCTCGACCAGCCTCATGCTGATCGCGGCGGTCCCGCCGCTCGCATTGGGGTTCGGCACGGCCAAGCTCCCAGTGGTCGGGATGATCATGAGCATGGGGATCTTCGGCGGCGTCGCCGCCGGGCCCGCGATCGGCGGCCTGCAGGCCCAGGCGCACGCTTGGCGGCCGCTGTTCGCGATCGTCGCGGGCATCGCGCTCGTTGCGTTCGTGCTCACGCTCCTCACGTTCGAGGACGCGCCGGCGCTCGACCCGAGCGCGCCGCGCGACCCGCTGGCGATCGGCCTCGCGGCCGCGGGATCCCTCGCCGCGTTCCTCGGCGCGTCCGAGCTCTTCAGCCACCGGTTCCTCGACCCCGTCTCGGTCGGGCCGCTGCTCGGCGGGCTGGCGCTGATCATCCTCCTGACGGTCTACCAGTACCGCGCCAGGCGGCCGCTCCTGACCGTGCGGAGGATGCTGACGAGCACGATCCCCGTGGGGCAGATCGTGATCGCGCTCTTCGCCGCCGCCGCCTCGGTCTCGGCGATCGAGCTCACCACGCAGCTTCTCGCCAGCCACTACGGGCCGCTTCGCATCGGCCTCCTGTTCCTGCCGGAGCTCGCCGGCGCGCTGCTCACCGCCGTGCTGCTCGGGAAGCTGCTGCCGCGCCGCGCGATCCACTACCTCCCGTTCATCGGGATGCTCTTCCTCGCCGCCGGGATCGGGATCTTCCGGATCGAGCTCCCGCCCAGCCAGGCGCTCACGCTGGTCGGCTCGGCGGTGACCGGCGTCGGCCTCGGCGCGTCCGTCGCCCCGGCCCTTTTCGTCGCCGGCCTCTCCCTGCCGGCCACGAACCTGCAGCGCGTGTTCGCGATCGTCGAGCTCTTCCGCGCGGTGGCGGCGTTCATGGTCGCCCCCATCTTCATCCACTTCGCGGTCGGGACGCATGCGATCGGCATCGAGATGTGGATCGGCCTCGGCCTCGCCCTCGCCGGCGCCGCCGTCGCGCTCGTCCTCTACGCCCTCGGGGGCGCGCGCGCCCAGCGGCCGGACCTCGACCGGTTCATGAGCGGCGAGGGACCCGCCTGGTACTCGCCGCCGCTGCTGGCGGCCGTGCGCGGGGGCACAGGGCGGGGCGCCCCGGAGCCTGCCGAGGAGGGGGCGGCGTGATGAGCGCGACGAGCGGATCCGGGCCGATCGTGTTCGCCTACGACGGCTCCGAGCTGGCCAAGCGGGCGATCGAGGAGGCGGGACGCCTCTTCGGGCACGCGGCGCGCGACAGCGTGGTCGTCACGGTGTGGCAGCCGTTCGACGTCGGCTTCGTCCCGGTCGGCCCGCTTCGGCTCGACGCGAGCGAGATCGCCGAGGTCAGGAAGGCGGCCGCGGCGGCCGCGGCGGCCGGCGCCTCGCTCGCCGAGGCGGCGGGCTTCAGGGCGACGAGCACCGAGCTCGAGGCGGCACCGGCCTGGAAGGGCATCGCCGACTTTGCCGACGACCGCGACGCGAGCCTCATCGTGCTCGGCTCGCACGGCCGGAGCGGGTTCCCGGGCGTCCTCTTTGGGAGCGTGGCGTCCGCGGTCGCGGCACACTCGCGGCGCTCGGTGCTGATCGTGCACCAGCCGCCCGAGTCCTGAGGCCGCCAGCGCCCCACGGCCGCTTCGATCTCGGCGCCATCGTCGGTCAGCTCGGCGGACGAACGTCGCGGCGGTTCGCGCCGGAGCCGTCCGCCGCTCGGCGCTTCGCCATCTCGTCTCGACCTTCTTCGACGGCTCGCCCGAGCAGGTCGTGCGCTCGCACTTCGCCGGCTCGGGGCGATCAGCCGTCGCGGCGAGACCCCGCTGCGCCCCTCCCGACACAGGCGGCGCGTCTCGAGCGCGCGCTCGGGATCTCAGGGCCAGTCAGGTTCAGGCTGAGCGGCGAGATCGCGGTGCCGCTCACCTTCGGCGTGTGGCGGCCGATCAGGCGGCAACGCACACCACGACCGCGCTGACTGCCGCCGGGTCGCTGCCGGTGGCCGCCAGCACCGTCCAGCCTGTGCCGTCGGTGGTCGGCCCAGTCGCGAGGACGGCGGCGAAGAGGCCCACGTTGAAGCCGCCGGAGATCGCGCGCAGGCCGGTCGGGCAGGTGGCGGTCGCCGTCGTGCCCGGGGAATTCGGCGGCACCGTGATGGGGGTTCCCGTGACCACGGTCACCTTGGCCGGACTGATCCCGCCGAGCACCCCGACGGCGAACCTGTCCGCCGTGAGCGACCCCACGGCCACCTGGGCGGCACCCACCGCGCCGGCTTCCAGCTCCTCGGTCCCGACTGCGCCGGGCCCGATCTCCGCCACGCCGACGGCGCCGCTCGCGATCTTCTCGACGGTCACCGCTCCCTCGGCGAGCTTCCCACTGCCCACGCTGCCGTTGGCGAGCTTCGGCGCCGTCACCGCGCCGTTTGCCAGCTTTGGGGCAGTGACGGCGCCGTTCGCGAGCTTCGGGGTCTTCACGGAGCCGTTCGCCAGCTGCGTGACCGCGGCGATACCGGTCCCACCGAGCGCGACGAAGAGCGCGCAGGTCGCCAGCACGTTGGCATAGGTCAGCCGGGGGGAAAGCCGTCTCAGCATCCTCGCTCCTGTCATGTGGGAATGCGGTGGCCGCCGGGTGAGCGGCGGGCACGAGGACCCCGCGTTCGGGACGGGCGGGCGAGAGGCCCGGCAACGACGGCGAGCGCGTCCTGGAGAGGAGACGCTTCTCGCGATGAGCCGCCCACGCACGTCCTCCGCGATCGGAGGCCGCCGGGGTCTGGGGCAGCTTGCCTTGCGCTCGGGGCCGGTCGGGGTGGGCGACCTGCCGGACTCGAGCCCAGCGATCCGACCCTAGCGCATCTCGAGGCGTCGATTTCGGTGGGGTTGCGCGGTTCGGATGGTTCGCTCGCGATGATCTTGAGAGGCTGAACGCGGTCTTCGCCGACGACGCCACGCAGACGATCGGCCGGCAAGGGAGGAGCGATGCAGCAGCGAACACCAAGTCCCGTGCTCGGCCGGCTGCAGTCCCTCGTCGGGGAGTGGGAGCTGGCGGCGTCGATCGACGGGCAGCCGACCGCGCGCGGCCGGACGAGCTTCGAATGGCTGGAGAAGGGGGCGTTCCTCGTCCAGCACGCCGACGCCGGGCGAACTCCCCCTTCCCGCCGACGACGATCCTCGGCCTCGACGACGCAACCGGGGTCTTCTCGATGCTCTACGCCGACGCGCGCGACGTCTACCGCGTCTACCGCATGAGGCTGGCGACGGCGTCTGGGAGATCTGGGGGCAGGCGGGCCCCGCCTTCTTTCAGCGCTTCACGGCCAGCTCAAGCGACGACGCCGGCACGATCACGGGTCGCTGGGAACGATCCCGCGACGGCGCCGGCTGGGAACCTGACTTCGACGTGCCACTACACGAAGGTCGACCTCCGTTCGGTCTGACTGCTCGCGTCAGCCGCGGCCGCAACCGGAACCGGCCGCTCGGACGCATCGGCGCCCGACCGGCCACGTCGCCCAGGCCGCCCGTGAGGCCGCCCGTTCAACCCCCCTGGGAGCGAGAAGGAGCGCCCCGGGCGCGCCGGCGGAGACCACAGCGCGTGTCACGGCCCACCCCCCGAGCACCCGGAGCCGAGCGGGCCTCGGCTCCGGGTGGTCGTCCGCGTCGATCAGGAGGGCGCCGGGGCCGGCGCCGGCGAGACGGCTCCGGAGGCAGACGTCGGCTCCGCGCCGCCCTGGTCCAGACGGAACGGCGGGTAGACGTCGGTCATCAGCGCGGCGTAGACGATGACGCGGTAGACCCAGCGGTTCATCCCGAGCACGAAGTCGTAGAGGTTCCTCGGGTAGCGGCCGGTGAAGAGCAGCACCAGCCCCGCGATCAGCACCAGGAGCCCGATCAGTCCACCGCTCGCGCCGTACACCCACTCATCGCCTCCGCGCCTCCAGATCCCCACGCCCGCGCCCACGAAGACGGCGACGACGAGGTAGTGCGGCAGGACGAGCAGCCACCACTTCACCAGCACGAGGCCCCGCGAGAGGGACGCGGGGTACTCGATCGTCAGCCGAGCGTCGTCGTCCGGCGCCCCGGCGAGCGCGAACGGCGGGTACCGGTCGGTGCCGAGCGCGCTGTAGGAGTAGAAGCCGACGCGCCAGCTCCAGCGCAGGACGCCGGCGTTGAAGTCGAAGATCGCGCGCGGGTAGCGGCCGGTGAACAGGATCGCGAAGAAGGCGACCACCGTCAGCAGGACGAAGGCCACCCAGAGGAACACCAGCACGATCACGTGCGGGATCACGAGCAGCCACTTGACGAGCCAGAGCCAGCGGCTGAGCTGCGGCTCGAGCTCGCCTTCGAGGCGAAGCGGATAGGCCTGGGGCGACGGGATGGTGTCGTGCATTTCGTGCTCCTTCGGGTTGGGGTGCGGCTGGAAATCCGCTCGCTGGGTGCTGGTTGCAGCCTCCCTTCTGCGGCTGGGCGCCGCAATGCGGGATCTCCCTGGTTCATCCCCCACACGTACCCGCGCACCCGATGACGCGCTCGAACGGAGACGCGCAGAGCCACGGA
>JAWVEW010000015.1:0-2894 GCA_033856495.1 Miltoncostaeaceae bacterium
TATCCGCGCCTTGGCGTTCGCCGGGATGGGCATGGCCCTACTGCGATCGGATCAGTCCACTACGCGACCGCCTCGATTCATCGGGGCTCCACCTCCGGCTGTGCTGTCCAGCTCGTTGAGGCTTTCGCCGATGCCTGGCCGTTCCGGGCCGGAGGACTGAAAAGCACCATGACCCTGACCGCAGCCCGGAAGCAAATGATCGTCAGCGCAGCGGGAGCCATCGCCCTGTACGCATCGGTCCTGCGTCCCCGTATTCAGTGGCTCGGTACGAGCAACGAGGAACGGACCGCGACCTACCCCGGAGATGACCTCATCCCCAGCGGCCGCCGGTACGGCGCGATGGCGACCACCATCGTGGCACCGCCAGAGCGCATCTGGCCGTGGCTCGTACAGATGGGCTGCGACCGCGCCGGCTTCTACAGCTTCGACCGCCTCGACAACGGCGGTCGCGCGAGTAGCGAGCGCATCCACTTGGAATGGCAGTACCTGCGCGAGGGCGACCGCATCGCTTCGGCCCCCGACGGCAGCCACTGGTTCGATGTCGCGCTCCTGGTCCCCGAGCGGGCTCTGGTCCTGCGGGCATCGCTGACGGTCCCGAGGGCCCACAACTTCGAGCCCCCGGACGGACCACCGCGCGCGTACAGCGACAGTACGTGGGGCTTCTTCCTGAAGCCGACCGTCGACGGACACACGCGGCTCGTAGTGACCGGCAAGGCCCGCGGAAAGCCGCACGCGCTCATCGCTGCCGCCAACTGGCTGGCGTGGGACCCGGCGCACTGGGTCATGCAGCTCAAGCAGTTCGCGGGACTACGTCGCCGCGCCGAGACTCGCTGATGCCACGCTGCGTCACACGCCTGCACGCTTGGGTGTACCGGCGCTCGGGTGGGCGGTTCCTTGGGAGCATGGGTGGTCAGCCCGTCCTCCTGCTGCAGACGACCGGGCGCCGCTCCGGCCGGGCCCGCACCCCGCCCGTCCAATACGGCCGTTGGGGAGGGCTACGTCGTCGCGGCCAGGCCGGTGAAGCTGAGGTCCCAGCTTCCGTAGAGCCAGTTGGGGACGGCGTTGACGTCGGCCGAACGGACGCCCACCGTCTTCGGCCAGAACATCGCCACCGCGGGCGCCAGTTCGACGACCTGGCGGTCGATCGCTGCCCAGGCGTCGGCGCGCGCCTTGGGATCGACGAGCCCCTTGGCCGCGTCGATCGCGCGGTTGATCTTCGGATCGTTGAGCTGCGCGACGTTGCTGTTGCCCTCGGGGTGGATGTTGCGGCCGTGGAACAACGGATCGACGATGGTCTCGGCATCCGGGAAGTCGCGGAACCAGCCGAGGAACGGGCAGACATGGATCTTCTGTGCCGGCTGCCCGCACATCTGGAACATCCGGTCGAGGCTCACGAGGCGCAGGCGGACCCGGAACCCGAGCCGTTGCAGGCTGCGCTCGGCCGAGCGGCCGACTGCCGCGCCCGTGCTGTCGTCGGAGCTCACCGCGGTGATGACGCGGTTGCCGGTGTACCGGCCCGAGCGGTAGCCCGCCCGCCGCAGGTATCTGGCCGCGAGCTTCCGGTCCCCTCGCGGCGCCGCGTAGAGCGGCGAGCCGGTGCCCTTGGTGCCGCCCCCCTCGACGAAGCCGGGCATGTCGGGCGGGATGTAGTGGTTGGCGACCTGTCCGGCGAGGCTGCCGCCGATTGCGTCGAGCATCCCGGCGCGGTCGAAACCCGCGACGACGGCGCGGCGGACGTCGGGGTCGTCGAACGGCATGAGCCGGGTGTTCATCGTCATGTAGTTCGTGCCGCCGCCGGAGATGAAGGTGAACTGCGTGCGATGAGCGGGAAGGTCGCGACGCAGCACCGCACGTGGTGGGGCGAAGTCTCCGTTGACCATCCACTGTCCGGCGATGATCGCCCGGGAGGTCTTGACGAGGTCGGTCCGGCCTTCCCGGATCTGCACCGCATCGAGCGCGGCGGGCCGGAAGTCGGTTGCGGCGACCCAGTTGGGGTTGCGGACGAGCTGGATGCTGCGACCCGGGCGGTAGCCGACCGTGCGACCCTGCTGATCGTTGGCGATCATGTATGGGCCGGTGGCGACCTGATGCACTCCGTAGGTCGACCGCTTGGCCTTGTCGAAGCTCGCCGCGTAGTCCTGGGGCACCGGCGCGGTCAGCGACAGCACGAGCGCGTTGACGACGAAGCCACCGCGGGGCTTGGACAACCGCAGGACGAGCGTCAGGTCGTCGGGCGTCTCCAGCCCGGCGATCGTCGTTCCCGGCGCGACCCCCGCGCGCGCGCCGACCAGGTCGCCGAAGTAGGACTCGGCGTAGGGCGTGGCGACGGTCCTGAAGAAGCCGCGCTCGATCGCGTACTTGACGTCGCGCGAGGTCACCTCGCGGTTGACCGGCGGCGAGAAGCGGACACCGGGGCGGAGATGGACGGTGACTGCCCGGCCGTCGGCAGAGACCTCCGGCGGCGCAGCCGCGAGGTCCGGGGAGAGCCCGCCGGGCTGATCGGCTCGGGCGGCCAGCACGGGCCGCTGGGTGGCGGCCGCGACCATGATCCCGAAGGTGTAGTAGGTCGCGCCGGGGTCGATCGTGTCGACGTCGCCGGCGGAGAGCACGGTCAGCGTCCCGCCCTGACGAGTCGGCGCGGCGCCGGCCGCCTGTCCGTCGCGAGCGGTCGGCCGCCGGTCGTCGGACGTGGCCGCCGCCGCTGACGCCGCGACGCACCCGCACATGGCGACCGTCACACCAAAGCGCATCCTCCCGCGAACGGTGAAGCGGTGCATGACGGCGTCGAGTAGCGGCACGGAAGCCTCCCTTGTAGGCCGACCAGGACCAGCCAAATCATGATGCTCTTAGTGGTCAGCGTCGCGCCGTGCACCGGTCCGACAATGGACCGCCGT
>JAWVEW010000016.1:0-6657 GCA_033856495.1 Miltoncostaeaceae bacterium
GGATCCCGGCGAGACGACAGCACGACTCGCGCCGGGTCCGGCAGGGCCGTCAACAGGTGTTCGAGCTGCCCGAGGGCTTCCCGGGCTCTCAGCTCGTGGAGGTCGTCGATGATCAGCACGAGCGGTACGGCTTGCTCGCCGAGTTGCGACAGGACGCGGGCGACCAGCTCCTCGGCGTCGACCGCGGCGGCGTCAACAGGTTGTACGGCGCGGTCGGTCGGCCGCGCCGGGTCGCGGATCGCGTCCAGCACGGCGTGCCAGAAGCGCACGGCGTTGTCCTGCTCCCGCTCGACGGACACGAACGCGATGCGACGAAGATCGCTCGAGCGACCGGCCCACGCATGCAGGAGCGTGGTCTTTCCGCTCCCCGGCAGCGCCGAGACGACCGTCACGCGTCTCGTCACGGCACGATCCAGCAGCTCGAGGAGGTCATCCCGTTCGAGCAGGCCTCGCGTATTTCCTGAGAGTGGCTGGGCGACGTTGATCGCCACGGGCTTCGGATCGTCGCGACCCGGCCGCGCGTTCGCATCCTTGATTCCTTAGTCGTGACCCGAGCGTCGCCCTCAGGCATGCTTGGCGGGATGAGTGCAGCCTCGCCACCGCTCCTCCGGCCGGACGGGCAGCTGTTCGGTCGGGATCGTGAACGGGAGGCGCTCGAGCGGCTGCTGGCCGGCGTGCGCGACGGGCGCGGTGGGGTGCTCGTGGTCCACGGCGAGGCGGGCGTCGGCAAGACCGCGCTGCTCGAGTACTCGGCGCAAGCTGGACGCGATTTTCGGTTCGCTCGGACTGTCGGTGTCGAGGCGGAGATGGAGATCCCGTTCGCCGCGGCTCAGCAGCTGTGCTCGCCGTTCCTCGACCTGGTGGACCGCCTGGCCCAGCCCCAGCTTGAGGCGCTCGGCGTCGCGTTCGGATTCAGGTCCGGCCCGGCGCCGGACCGGTTCCTGGTCGGTCTGGCGATCCTCGGGCTGCTGGCTGAGGCCGCCGAGGAGCAGCCCCTGCTCTGCGTCGTGGACGACGCCCAGTGGCTCGACATCGCCTCGGCGAGGACGCTGGCCTTCGTGGCGCGGCGATTGTTCGCGGAGAGGATCGCGCTCGTGTTCGCGACGCGAGAGGTGGGTGAGGCGTTCCCCGATCTGCCCGAGCTTCACGTGGCGCCGCTGGGCCATCGCGATGCGCGGGCGCTACTTGACTCGGGCTTGCCTGCTCGCCTGGATGAGCGCGTGCTGGAGAGGATCGTCGCCGAGGCTCGTGGGAACCCGCTCGCGTTGCTGGAGCTGCCACGCGGGCTGTCGTCGGCCCAGATCGCGGGCGGATACGGCCTGCCGCCCGCTGTGCCCGTCTCCGCCGGCATTGAGGAGAGCTTCGTGCGGCGTCTGGAGCGGCTGCCTCGGGATGCGCGCCGCCTGCTGCTCGTGGCGGCCGCCGACCCGGTCGGCGACCCCACGCTGGTGTGGCGGGCGGCCGGCCGGCTCGCGATCCCGCCGTCCGCTGCAGACGTCCTCGAATCGGACGGCCTGCTGTCTCTCTCCCCCCGCGTGGCGTTCCGCCACCCGCTCGTTCGCTCGGCCACCTACCGGGCAGCCGGCCCGCAGGAGCGGCGCGAGGTCCACCGAGCGCTCGCGGACGCGACGGACGCGGGCGTCGACCCGGACCGCCGCGCTTGGCATCGCGCGCACGCTGCGTCCACCCCCGACGAGCACGTTGCGGCCGAATTGGAACGTTCCGCGGCCCGGGCGCAGGCGCGCGGCGGTTTCGCCGCCGCTGCCGCCCTCCTCGAGCGCGCGGTCGAGTTGTCGCCCGAGCCCTCGCACCGCTCGCAGCGTGCCCTGGCCGCCGCGCAGGCAAAGTTCCAGGCGGGCGCCGTCGATGAGGCTGTGGACCTCCTGGGGATCGCCGAGTCGGGTACGGCCGCCGACGATCACGTGCGGGCCCACGTCCACCTGCTGCGGGGACAGATCGCGTTCGCGTTACGGCGCGGCAGCAATGCGACACCCCTCCTGCTCGCCGCCGCGCGTGAGCTCGAGGCGGTCGAGCCCGCCCTCGCGCGAGCGACGTACCTGGATGCCCTGTCGGCAGCCATGTTCGCGGGCCGGCTGGCGCACGACGACGATGTCGTGACGGTCAGCGAGGCGGCGCTCGCAGGCCCCCCGATGCCGCCGGCACCAGGCCCGAGCGAGCTGCTGTTGCAAGGCCTTGCGGTCCGGTTCACCGAGGGATACGCGGCCGGGGCGCGCTTGATCAAGGAGGCGGTGAGCGCGTTTCAGCGTCAGCCCGTGCTGTCGCCGGAGGATGCCCGCCGGCTCTGGTTCGCCAGCCTCGTGGCGCTGTTCATGTGGGACGACGCGGGCTGGGAGGTGCTCTCGACGCGACAGCTCGGGTTCGTGCGCCAGACGGGCGCGCTGTCCACGCTGCCGTTCGTGCTCACCGACCGCGGTGCCGTTTACGCGTTCCTCGGCGACCTGCGAACGGCGGAGCGCATCGAGGAGGAGCTGCGCGTCGCGACGGAGGCGACCGGGATCGCCACCGCCCACGCAGGTCGGCTGACGCTCGCTGCCCTGCGCGGTCGCGAGCCTGAGTACTCCGAGCTGCTCCGGATGACCGTCGACGAGGCGCGGGCGCGGGGGGAGGGGCTCGCACTGAGCGTCGCCGAGTTCCTCACCGGAGGCCTCTACAACGGGCTTGGCCGGTACGAGGCCGCTCTGGCCGCGGCCGCACCGTCCGAGCACCACTACAGAGAGGGACCGGCGATCTGGGCGCTGACCGAGGTCGTCGAAGCGGCTGTGCGATGCGGCCAGACCGAGCGTGCGTCCCGTGCGTGCGAGTTGGTGGAGGCGACGACCAGTGCTGCCGGCACGGACTGGGGGTTGGGCATCGAGGCCCGTTTGCGCGCGCTGCTCAGCGCCGGCGACGACGCCGACGACCTCTACCGCGAGGCGATAACCAGGCTGGATCGCACCACCATCCGCGTCCAGCTCGCTCGTACTCACCTCCTCTATGGCGAGTGGCTGCGGCGCGAGCGCCGACGCCTGGACGCGCGCGAGCAGCTGCGGACCGCCCACGAGATGTTCAGGGACTTCGGCGTGGAGGCTTTCGCCGAGCGCGCGCGTCTGGAGCTGGAGGCGACTGGTGAGCGCGCGCGAAAGCGGACGTTGGACACGCGCGACGACCTCACGCCGCAGGAGACACAGATCGCCCGCCTCGCCGCTGAAGGCCACACCAATCGCGAGATCGCCGCCCGGTTGTTCATCAGCGCCTCTACCGTGGAGTACCACCTGCGCAAGGCGTTCCGCAAGCTCGACATCAGGTCACGCACGCAGCTCAGAGACCGACTGCCGTAGCCGCCACACCTGGGCGGGATCACCGGGATCCGGCGATGACGCGTCACCCGCCCGCCGACAAGGGTCCGCCACCGAGTTCCCGACTCGAGGAGAACGAGATCCATGTCCGACAACGCCGACGGCCCCCCGGGTCGCGCGGACGTAGCCATCGTGGGGGGAGGCTCGGCGGGCGCCGTGCTCGCCAGCCGTCTCAGCGAGGATCCGAACCGGTCGGTCCTGTTGCTCGAGGCGGGCACCGCGTACGCCGTCGACGGCTATCCGGACGACCTGCTCGACGCCGCGCGCGTGCCGGCCAACCCAGAGCACGAGTGGCGCTATACCGCTCGCGGTGGAGCCGCCTCCCCGGAGATCGACGTCGCGCGTGCCAAGGTGCTCGGCGGCTGCTCGGCCCACAACGCCACCGTGGCGATGCGAGCGCGGCCGAGCGACATACGCGACTGGCAGCGACACGGCCTCGACGACTGGACGGTCGAGGAGGTCATGGCCGCCTACAAGGAGATGGAGAACACGCGGGATGGCGACGACGCCCTCCACGGGCGGAGCGGGCCGTTCCCGATCCGGGTCCGCAGGTACGCCGAGCTGACGCCCTCGCTGCGGGGATTCATCGACGCGGCCGAGGCGGACGGGTTCCCCGTGGTCGCGGACTTCAACGGCCCCGATCCGGGCGGCGTCGGTGGCTATCCCGTCAACGTCATCGACGGGGTCCGCCAGAACACCGGCCTCGTCTATCTCACCGATGAGGTTCGCGCTCGCCCCAACCTCACGATCTCGGGCGACGTGCTCGTCGACCGCGTCCTGGTCGACCAGGGCCGTGCGGTCGGCGTCGTCACGGCAGATGGCGCCGGGATCGCGGCCGGCGAGGTGATCCTCTCGGCCGGCTCCTACGGGAGTCCGGCGATCCTGTTGCGATCCGGCGTCGGCCCGGCGGACGACCTCGCGGCGCTCGGCATCGACGTCGTGGCGGATCTGCCCGTCGGACGACGCCTGCAGGACCAGCCGTTCTACTACAACGCGTACGCGCTGAAGACGGACGCGCTCGCGATGCGGCCGGCAGTCGGCGCGCTGTTGTGGACGCGGTCGCGTGAGGCCCACGGCGACGAACTCGACCTGCACATCGCCGTAACGCACCTCATGCCGCCCGAGTACAGCCCGACGGGCGGGGCGATCGCGCTGAGCGTCGCCGTCGTCAAGCCCGACTCCCGCGGCACGCTGCGGCTGCGCAGCCGCGACCCGCGTGAGCAGCCCGCGATCGACTGCAACTACCTCGCCGAGGCGCGCGACGCCCGCCGGATGCTCGAAGGGGTGCGGCTGGCCCGCAGGATCGGCCGCCATCCGGTGCTCGCTCGGTTCCTGGAGCTCGAGATCCTGCCCGGCGACGCCGTCGGGGACGACCAGCTCGCGGATGCGATCGCCTCGGGCCTCGCGTCCTACGGGCACCCGGCCGCGACGGCGCCGATGGGCGGCCCGCGGAACCCATGGGCCGTCGTCGACTCGCGCGGCGCCGTCAAGGGGATCGACGGGCTCCGGGTCGTCGACGCCTCGATCATGCCCGGCGTTCCCTCGGTGGCGCTGAACCCCACCGTCCTCATGATCGCCGAGCGGATCGCCAAGAAGGTCTACGCGGCGGAGCCCGGTGCGCGCCAGGTCCAAGTTGCATGAGCCAATACGAGGCCGAGAGGAATGACATGACCAACGAGGAGTTCATCCGACAGGCGTACGCCATCGCGGAGGTCAAGGACGTCGCCGGGTGGGTCGCGTGCTTCAACCCGGACGGCGTGTTCGTCGACATGTCGGTCGGCATGACCTACCGGGGGCCCGATGAGGTGGGAAAGCCCGTCGAGAACTACGGGACTGCGTTCTCCGACATGCATCGCGAGCTCCACGACGTGTACGCCCGTGGTGACGTGGTGGTCGTCGAGCTAGCGCTACAGGGGACGCACGACGGGCCGCTGTGGCTCCCGCAGGGGGTCCTGCCGCCGACCGGCAACAGGATGGACGCGCCGTGCTGCGACGTCTTCCGTCTCGTGAACGGGCGGATCCAGCTGTTCGACTGCTACCCGTCGGGAACGGTGATCCTAGGCCAGCTCGGTGTGCTGGGAAACCTCGGCGGAGCGCTGCAGCAGCAGGCCGCGGCGTAGGCGCCGGCATGAGCCGCACCGTCGACCTTCACCACCACGTCATTCCCGACTTCTACTGGGAGGCCTCGAATGAGGAGGGGAACGCCGCGGGAGGGATCACGCCCCCGCGCTGGAGCGTCGACGGTGCGATCGCGTACCTCGACGATGCAGGTATCGCGCTGATCCTCACGGTGCGCGCGCGGCGGGGCTCTCAGACGCCGCCGGACTGACCCGCGAGTTGATGCAAGAGACCGCAGGATAGAACGAGGGCGACGACGTGATCATCGGAATCAGGTGACGACCACTCGCCTGACCCTCACGGATTCTTCACGCGACTAGCTAGCCGCGGAGACGAATCGATGGTCAGCGATCGTCAAACACCGGAGAGGAGCAGCTGGAATGCCTCGGATCGGAATCATTCTCGGAAGCACCCGCCCCAACCGCAACGGCGAGCAGGTCGCCCGCTGGGTCCATGACGTCGCCTCGCAGCGCACCGACGCGGAGTTCGAGCTCGTCGACCTGCGCGACTACCCGCTGCCGCACCTCGATGAGCCGATGCCGGCGTCGTTCGGCCAGTACGCCAACGATCACACGAAGGAGTGGGCGCAGAAGATCGCCTCGTTCGACGGGTTCGTGCTCGTCACACCCGAGTACAACCACGGCACATCCGGGGTGCTCAAGAACGCGATCGACTACCTCTACGCCGAGTGGAACAACAAGGCGGTCGCGTTCGTCTCCTACGGGGCGGTCGGCGGCGCGCGCGCCGCCGAGCACCTGCGCCTCGTCGCCGCCGAGCTGCAGATGGCGGACGTCCGCCAGCAGGTCACGCTCTCGCTGATCACCGAGTTCGAGAACTTCAGCGTCTTCAAGCCCGGCGACTACAACGTGGACGCGCTCAGCACGCTGCTGGACCAGGTCATCGCCTGGAGCACCGCGCTCGCTCCGCTGCGCACGACGGCCTCGGCCGTCTGAGGATTCCATGAGCCCCGGGCATTGAAGGAGCTATGCACCGCGACGAATCCCAGTGAACCCATCGCCTCGGTCTCAGGCGAGCTCCGGGTCGAATCGCGCCGGCGCCCGAGGCACGATCACCCAGCAGCCCAATGGCGGGCGGCAACTCGACCTCGTCTCGATCCAACGTGCGGTAGCGCGGCGGACTCATCGTGAGCTTGGCCCTCGCGGGCGGACGTTAGCTGCCGACC
>JAWVEW010000017.1:0-6962 GCA_033856495.1 Miltoncostaeaceae bacterium
TGATCCGGATGACCTCGAGCGCCTGAGGCCTCCGCTCCCGACGATCGAGGGGCTCGTCACGGTGGGGCACGGAGCCATGGAGGCGGAGGCGTTCGCGTCCCTCCTCGATGCCGCCGGCATCGCGCGCGTCGTCGACGTGCGCCGCGCGCCGGCGAGCCGCCGCCACCCCCAGTTCGGCCGCGAGGCGATGAGCTCCTGGCTCCGGGCGGCCGGCGTGGCCTACCGCTGGGAGCCCGACCTGGGCGGCTGGCGCCAGCCGCCGCCCCACTCGCCCGACAGCGCCCTTCGCGAGCCGGCGTTCCGCGGCTACGCGGCCCACATGAGGGGTTCCGCCTTCGCCGCCGCGCTCGACGCGGTGCTGGCCGAGGCGGCGGCGCAGCCGACCGCGGTGATGTGCTCCGAGGGGCACTGGAAGAATTGCCACCGCCGGCTGATCGCCGACGCCTGCGCGCTGGGGCGCGGGGTGCCGGTCCTCCACCTGCTCCAGGACGGGCGCCTGGAGCGCCACGTCTCCATCGAAGGCGCGCGCCTCGACGGAGGCCTGCTGGTCTACGACGCGGGCCAGACGGCGCTCGACCTCGGAGGCGGCTGACTACGCCCCCGCCTCGGGCGGCTGCTGCTCCGCCGGCTCCCGGGCCGGGCCGAAGCGGGGGAACGCGGCGAAGCTCGACAGGTACACGGTCACCAGCGAGGCGCCGCTCAGCATCTCGATCATGGTGGCGCTGCGGGCGCCGCGCGATGTCGCGACGATGTCGCCCGGGGGCGAGATGAAGGCCGTGCTGACCGCGTAGTAGAAGAAGTCCGCGAAGTACGGCAGCGGCTCCTGCAGCCCCTGGAAGGCGGTCTTCGAGTGGACCGCCCACAGCGCCATGTAGACGAAGGTCCAGATCAGGAAGAAGCCCAGCGCCACCAGCGGGAACCCCAGGCGGCGGACGGCCGCCAGGGGCACGGGGACGCCGGGAAGAAGGTTGCGCTCCTGCTGCGCCAGCCGGCGCGCGAAGACGGCGAGCAGCGCCCCGCCCGCCACGATCCCCGCCAGACCCAACCCGGCGATGACCCCGGCCGCGGTCGGCGTCAGCCGCGGGCTGAGCATCCCCACGGCGACGATGAGCGCGCACAGCAGCAGCAGCTCGAGCGCGGCCGTGCCCGCGCGCACGACCCGACCGGCCTGACCGGTGGAGGCGGCGAGGGCGGAGCGGAGCCGCCGCGGGAGCTGGGGGCGCACCGGGCGCGACACTACCCCGGGCGGCGGACGCTCCCTCCCGGCCTGCTGCGGGCGGTCAGATCGCCATCTGCTCCAGGAGGCAGGTGCGGGGGTCTCGGTCGGGACGCCAGCGCAGCAGTCGCGCCCCGTGCCGGATGCGGCCGCCGCTCGCGTGATCGAACGACACCTCGGCCACGAGCTCCGGCCGCAGGCTCACCCACGCGAGCTCCCGCCCGGCCGTCCAGCGGCTGGCGTCGGCAGATCCGCGCTCGCCGGTCTCGAGCGGGCGCATCATCCCGAGCAGGTCCCGCTTGGCGGCCGCCGTGAAGCCTGAGGCGTGCCCCACGACCCGAAGCTCGCCCGAGAGGTCGTAGAGCCCCAGGATCAGCGCGCCCACCGTGTCCGGCGCCTTGCCGGGGCGGTAGCCGACCACCACGCAGTCGATCGTCCGGACGCGCTTGACCTTGACCATCCCCGCCCGGCGGCCGGGGAGGTACGGGGCGGCGAGCTCCTTCGCGATCACCCCCTCCCCGTTGCGCAGCCAGGGCTCTGCAGCGTCCGGCTGCGTGACCTGCTCCAGCAGCGAGAGCCCGGACGCAAGCCGGGACTCCAGCAGCGCGCGCCGCTCCGAGAACGACAGCTCCAGCAAGACATCGCCGTCGAGCGCGAGCAGGTCGAAGGCGCGATAGGCGGCCGGCGTCTCCGCCGCGAGTCGCCGGATGCGCGACGCGGCGGGGTGGATGCGGGCCTGCAGGGCCTCGAAGTCCTGCCCGTCCCCCCGCGCGATCACCACCTCGCCGTCGGCCACGTACCGCCCGGACGGGAACTCGATCTCGGGGAAGTAGCGGCCCAGCGGCCGGCCGCCGCGCGACTGCAGATGGACGGAATCGCCGTCCACGAAAGCGATCGCGCGAAAGCCGTCGAGCTTCGGCTCGTACGCCCAGCCCGTCCCGGTCGGAAGGGTCGAGCGCGAGATCGCAAGCTGCGGCTCGAGCGGCGGACGCAGGGGCAGGGTCATCCCGATCCGTCCCGCGCCGGCCGTCCGGGGCCGCCGCCGGGCGCCCGCCCAGGGCGTAGAGGTGCGAAAACCCGCATGCGGAGAGGATTGTGCCGTCCGAGCACGACTGGTAGCGTCGATCCGCGTCCGCCCGAATGCCCCGGGCGGCCTCCGTGCGGAGCCCGCCGCCTCCGCCGCGGAGCGTTTCCGTATCGAAGGGGAGCCATGACCAAGGCTGAGTTCGTCAAGCGGTTGGCCTCCCGGGCTGGTCTCCCCCCGGCCGAAGCCGGCCGAGCGCTGGAGGCCTTCATCGAGGAGGTTCGCGAGTCCCTGAAGAACGGCGAGGAGGTGCAGTTCGCCGGATTCGGGAAGTTCTCGGTGGTGGAGCGCGGCGCCCGCCAGGGCGTGAACCCGCGCGAGCCCGGGACGCGGATCGAGATCCCCGCGCGCAAGGTCCCCAAGTTCACGCCGGGCGCCGTGCTGCGTCAGGCCGTGAGCGCGCCGCCGCCGCCCCCGCCGCCGGCGCCGAAGAAGCGCGCGACCCGCAAGAAGGCGGACGCCTAGACCGACGCGCCTGCAGCGCTCGCCCCGGTCTGCGAAGGCGGATCGGGGCGGCGTCCGGCCCGGACGCTCGCTGGAGCGCCGGGCCCGGGCCGGCTACCCGATCCGGATCGTCAGCCCCGGGATCGAGATGCCGAGCGCCGCGCCGCCGGTCGCCGGCGGTCGGGAGGACGCCTGGCCGCGGGTGATCCTGGTGACCGCGCTGCCGAAGATCCCGGTGCCGCTGATGTCCGCGGCGTTGATGATCCGGGTGTCCCCGCCCAGGCAGCAGATCTGAAAGCGGGCCGTCGCCTGTACGCGCATCCCGGCCGGCAGGGAGGCGTACGTGCAGGCCGGGACGTCGTCCCCCATGGGGCGACCCAGGGCGCCGCAGTTCAGCGAGACGAGGTTCTCCTGGTCCGGGACCGTGAGGCTCAGCACGACGTTCCGCTGGGCGCGGGGCTCCTGGTTCCTGATCACGTAGCGGACGGCGATCGTCTCGTCCGGGTGCGCCTCGGCGGGCGCGCCCACCTTCAGGGTCATGTGCGGATCGGCGGCCGACGCGGGTCCAGCGAGCGCCAGCGCCAGGGGGACGATGGCCAGTGCGCCGCGTGTTAGGAGCCGCATGCAGGCTTCCTCTCGGTGGGGCGAACAACCGGGTGGTTCGCTCTCGAGAGCCACTGTTGACGCATGTCGAGCGCGGGGGTATCCGCCGTCCGGGGGGATTCACGATCGTGGCCTAGCCGCCCGCTCAGGCAGCGGGGCCCCCCTCCCGGACCCGCTCGGGCGCCCCGACGGCACCGGCCGCACCACGATGCGTGCAGGGGTGGCGCAGTACCGGAGCCGGGATTCGAACCCGGACGCCCCCTGCGGGGCCGAGGAGTTTAAGTCCTCCGCGTCTACCGTTCCGCCACTCCGGCCGGCGGGCGTGCAGTGATGCCGCGCTCCCCCGGACATTAGCGTCCGAAGGTCGCGGCGCCGGGGGTTCTGTCGACGGCGGCGATGCGGGCCTCCTCCACCAGCTCCGCCCACGGCTCGGGGAGCACGGGCCAGCGCGCCAGGATCTGCCCGTGCCGGACGTGGCGGAAGTTCTCGCCGCGCGCGTAGTACATCCCCCAGCTCTCGCCGGCGCGGTCGTCGCCCTCCATGACGGAGACCAGCCGCTCGTCCGGGCCGACCGCGGCGCGGGCGCTCATGCGGCCCGTCCCAGCCTCGCGGCCGCGTCCGCCCCGATGCCGGCGGCGGCGAGGACGGCTCCGTCGAGGAGGTCCCGCTCGCTGACGAGGAGGCCGTCCGCTGCGGTGGCGGCGAGGGCCGCGAGCACGATCTGGGCACCGGCCACGATCGCCGGCGCCCGGTCGGGATGCAGGCCGGCGACCGCTCGCCGGCGGGCGAGCGGCAGCGCGGCCAGGCGGGCCGCGATCCGCTCCACCTCCTGGAGGGCCAGGCGCGCCCGATGCACGCGCGCTGGGTCGTAGGCGCCCTGGCGGATCGCGGCCAGCGTGGTCACGGTCCCCGCCACGCCGATCACGGCGGCCCCCGCGCCCAGCCTCCGCGCGTGCGGTCCCAGCTCACGCTCCAGGCCGGCGCGCAGCGCGCGCAGCTCCCCGGGCGCCGGCGGGTCGGCGCGCAGCCGCTCGCTGCAGCGCACGCTGCCGACCTGGAGGCTCACCATCGCCTCCGGGCCGTCCGGCCCGCCGCGCACGAGCTCCGTGCTGCCGCCGCCCACGTCGAGCACGAGCGCCGGGCGTCCGTCCCCGGGCAGCGCCAGCCGCGCGCCCGCGAAGGCGAGCGCGGCCTCCTCCTCTCCCGACGCCACCCGCAGCGGCGCGCCGAGCCGGGCCTCGACGAGCGCGGCCACCGCGTCGCGGTTGGGCGCGTCGCGCACGGCGCTGGTGCCGATCGCCAGCACCCGGCCGGGCGCGAAGGCGGCGATCGCGGCCCCGTAGCCGGCCAGGCAGGCGTCCAGGCGCGCCAGCGCGTCGGGCGCGATCGCGCCGTCCATGCCCGCTCCACGACGGAGGCCCGTGATCACCGTGCGCCGCTCGCCGCGCGGCCCCTCCGCGTCGAGGCCCTCGCACAGCAGCAGTCGGGTCGAGTTCGACCCCACGTCGACCACCGCGACGCGGAGGTCCGCGTGCGGGCTCACCTGCCCAGGTAGCGCAGCGGCGCGGTGGCCCCGCGGACCCCCTCGGACGCGGCGCCCGCGACCACCCCGACCTCTGCGACGCGCTTCTTGAGCGACTCGAGCGAGCCCATCGCCTCGGGCACCCTCCGCTCGCTGAGCCGCGCGATCTCGGCCTGGAGGCGCTCCGCGTCGGCCGTCAGCCGCGCCGCCTTCGGCTCCACCGCGCTCTTGCTCGCCTTCATCGCGCGCCAGAGCCCCAGGCCCCGCATGGCGACGAACAGCAGCGAGGGGATGACCAGCACGCCGATGAGGATGGCCGCGGCGGCGACCGGGTGGTCCGAGAAGAAGCTCACCGCTCGAAGTATGCCCCACCGGGCGGGCGCCGAGCGTCACTCGCGCGACCCCTCCTCGCGGAGCCGCATCGGTACGCCCAGCCGCCGCGCCGCCGCCGGCATCGTGGCGCCCTGGACGATCACCGAGAGCGCGACGACCACGAAGACCACGCCGTAGATCTGCGTCGCGCCCTCGACGCCGGCGACCAGTGCGAACGCGGCGAGGAGGATCGGGACCGCGCCCTTCAGGCCGCCCCACATGACGAAGAGGCGCTCCCCCCACCGCAGCCGCGCCGGCGCCAGCAGCGGGGCGACCGCCAGCGGCCGCACGACCAGCGCCAGCAGCGCGGCGAGCGCGAGCGCCTGGAGCCACAGGTCGCCGCTGCCGAAGTGGGCCAGCGACACGGTCGCCCCCAGCGCCGTGAAGACGACGATCTCGCCGAGGCTCGCCAGCACGCCGTGGAAGCGCTCGATCTCCACCATGTGCGGCGCGCGCGCGTCGCCGACCAGCATGCCGGCGATGAAGACGGCCAGGAAGCCGGACCCGCGCGCCAGGTCGGCCGCCCCGAAGACCACCCCGCTGCCCGCCAGGGTGAGCAGGGAATAGAGGCTCGGGTCGTGCAGCGACACCCGCTGCAGGGCGGCCGTGAGCGCGTAGCCGCCGATCAGCCCGATCGCCAGGCCGATCCCCATCTGGCGGGCGAACTCCTCCACGACCGTCCACGGCGAGCCGGCGGGGTCGCCGGCGAGGGCGATCAGCCCCAGCATCAGCGCGATCCCGACCGGGTCGTTCGCGCCCGCCTCGCCCTTCAGGATCGTGCCGCTGCGCCCCTCCACCTCGCGGTTGCCGAGGACGGCGAACATCACCGCCGGGTCGGTGGGGGCGAGCGCGGCCCCCAGCAGCCAGGCCTGTATCCATGGGAAGCCGAACAGCAGGTGCGCGAGCGCGGCCATCGCCGCGGCCGTCGCGAAGGTGCCCACGACGCCCAGCGCCGTGATCGGGGCGGCCGCGGCCCGGAAGCTTCGCCAGCCGATCTCCATGCCGCCGTCGAAGAGGATCACGATCAACGCGACGATGCCGATCCGCTCCACCGCCAGGATCGAGAGGTGGTCGGTCACCGGCAGGGTCGCGCCCACGACGGCCGCGCCGAGCAGGAAGAAGGCCGGGGCGGGGATCGGCAGCCTGCGTGTCAGCTTGCTCGCGCCGATCGCGAGCAGCACCACGCCCGACGCGGCGAGCACGTAGGCGCCGAACTCGACGGTCTCGCTCACGCCCGCGGCGGCAGCGGAGGCCCCGTTCGGCTGGTCAGACGAAGCCCGGGTAGAGCGTCATCCCGCCGTCGACGAAGAGCGTCGCGCCGGTGACGTACTCGGCCTCGTCCCCCGCCAGCCAGGCGATCGCGGCGGCGACCTCCTCCGGCCTGCCGAGCCGCCCCCACGGGATCTCGGCCTCCACCCGGGCGCGCTCCTGCGGATCCTCCATCAGCTGCCGGTTGATCGGGGTGAGGATGGCGCCCGGCGCCACGTTCACCACCCGGATCCGGCGCGGGGCGAGCTCCTTGGCGATCGTCTGGGCGAAGAGCTTGAGCCCCCCCTTGCTGGCGCAGTAGTGGCTGAAGCGCTCCCAGGGGATCACCTCGTGGACGCTGGTCACGTTCACGATCACGCCGCCGCCGCCGGCGGCGCCGAGCCCGCGGGCCATCTCCCGCGAGCAGAGGAAGGGCCCCGTGAGGTTCACCCCGATCACCCGGGTCCACTCCT
>JAWVEW010000018.1:0-2586 GCA_033856495.1 Miltoncostaeaceae bacterium
CGATCTCCTCCGGCTCGAGCAGGGGGGCCGTTCCCTCGCCCGCGGCGGGGCGGCCACGCGCAGACCGGCCGCCGGATTGTGGCGGATGCGCCCATCCCCATTGGGCCGTCGCCAGCACGACCTTCACGGCTGTCGGCACCGGTTGAATCCTGACCCACCCCCACCGGCTGAAATCTGACCCACCCCCGAGCGGGCCAGGGCCAGGGGGCTTGGCACCGAACCCGCTCCTCGCCGTGTCGGCGAGATCGGGAGGAAGGGCGTGGTCAGGGTGGAGCAGTGGGCCGAGATCCGGCGGCTGCACTTCGTCAAGGGCCTGTCGATCCGGGAGGTCGCCCGCAGGAGCGGCCTCAGCCGGGTGACGGTGCGCCGGGCCCTTCGCTCGGCGGCGCCGCCGCGCTACGAGCGTCCGGCGCGCCAGGGAAAGCTCGAGCCGCACAAGCCGGAGATCGAGCGCCTCTTGCACGATGAGCCCCGGATGCCGGCGAAGAGGATCCGCGAGTTCATCGCCCAGGACGGCTATGACGGCGGCCAGACGATTCTCGACGCCTTCGTGCGCGAGCTGCGGCCGCGCTTTCTGCCGGCCCCGCGCGCCTACCAGCGCACGAGCTACCGTCCGGGCGAGCTGTGCCAGTTCGACCTGTGGCAGCCCTCGCGGCCGATCCCGGTCGGCCATGGCCAGACCCGGCGCGCCTTCGTGGTCGTCTGTTGCCTGGGCTACTCGCGCGTCGGTGCCGGCGCGCTGGTCTTCGCTAAGCAGGCGCCGGACCTGCTCTTTGGCATCCGCCGCTGCCTGTGGCGAGTGGGGGCGCTGCCGGGAACCCTGGTCTGGGACCGCGAGGGCGCCCTTCATGCCGGCCAGGGCCGGCCGAGCGAGGCCTATGCCGCCTTCTGCGGCGAGCTTGCGGTGGGCTGGCACTTCTGCGCGCCCGCCGACCCCGAGGCCAAGGGCGTGGTGGAGCGGCTTCAGGGCTACCTGGAGACCAGCTTCGAGCCGGGGCGCCACGCGGTGGGCCCCGACGACTACCAGGCCCAGCTCGATGACTGGTTCGAGCGCGCCAACCGGCGCACCCACCGGACCCTTCGCTGCCGACCGATCGACCGCCTCGAGGAGGAGCGCGCGGCGATGCGCGCGCTGCCGCAGGCGCCTCCCGACACGGACGAGCGCTTCGTCGTGCGGGTCGCGCCGGACCCGTACGTGCGCGTGGACACCTGCGACTACTCGCTCGACCCGCGCCAGGTGGGCCGGCGGGTCGAGGTGCGCGTCTCCCAGCGCGAGATCACCGCCACCACGCTCGACGACGGCACGCAGGCCTGCCGGCACCGCCGAAGCTTCGCCCGCCACCGCACCATCACCGACATCGAGCACCTGCGCAGCTTGCGCGCCGGACGCCAGGAGCCCCAGGAGCCCGAGGTCGAGCGGCGCCCGCTCGCCCGCTACGACGCGCTGATCGGATGAGCCAGGGCGCGGAACTGGTCCATCTCTTCCGGGCGCTCAAGGCGCCCGGGGCGGCGCGGGCGCTGCCGGGCCTGTGCGAGCGCGCCCGCCAGGGCGAGTGGAGCTACGAGCGCTTCGCCGAGGCCTTGCTTTCCACCGAGCTCCAAAGCCGCGAGGCCTCGGGCGGCGAGCTTCGCATCCGGGCGGCGCGCTTCCCCGCCCGAAAGACGCTCGAGGAGTTCGACTTTGCCTTCCAGCGCACCCTCAAGAAGACGACGCTCTTGCACCTGGCCCAGCTCGACTTCGTGCACGGGCGCGAGAACGTGGTGCTGCTGGGTCCGCCCGGCACCGGAAAGACCCACATCGCGATCGCGCTCGGGATCCGGGCCTGCCTGGCCGGCCAGCGCGTGCTCTTTGGGACCGCCGGCGAGTGGGTGACGCGGCTTTCAGACGCCAAGCGGCTCGGCCGGCTGGGCGAGGAGCTGCGCCGCCTCCTCCGGGTGCCGCTGCTCGTCTGCGACGAGGTCGGCTACATCCCGTTCGATCCCGAGGCCGCCAACCTCATCTTCCAGCTGGTGGCAAGCCGCTACGAGCGCGCGAGCCTGATCGTCACCTCCAACAAGCCGTTCTCGGCCTGGGGCGAGATCTTCGGCGACGAGGTGACCGCGGTGGCCATGATCGATCGCCTCGTCCATCACGCCGAGATCCTCTCGCTCAAGGGCGACAGCTTCCGCCTGCGCGGCAAGGACGCCGCCGCCCGGCCGCCGCTGCGGGCGGCCGAGGAGGCCTGAGCGGCCGATCGGGCCGCCGATCGGCCCGTTTCACCGGCCGGACGCCAAAACCGAGTCGCTGAGCGGGCTTCTGCGGCCCTCGCCGCCGGAGGGCAAGGGTTCTACATGGCCCGATCCGGCCCCTTCGGGGCCGCCGCCGGGGCTCGCCTGCTTGGTGGGAGAGCGTCGATCCCCGGCGGAAGAGGGTGGGTCAGTTTTAAGCCTCTTCGGGCATTCACGTGGGCAGCGCCACCGGGATCTTCCCGCACACGAGCTGAATCAGGGCAAGCAGCGACTCGACGCGCCGGAAGCCGCGCGAGCGGTGCGACATGAGTCGCACGGTGGAGTTCATCGCCTCGATGCGGGCGTTGTTGAGACCGA
>JAWVEW010000019.1:0-7215 GCA_033856495.1 Miltoncostaeaceae bacterium
CGGTACTTCAGCGTGCTGCGGTGCACGCCGAGCGCGGATGACGTGGCGTCGTAGCGTCCACCGGACTCGAGGTAGCGGCTGAGCGTCGGCACGAGCTCGCTGTGCCGGTCGGCGTCATAGTCGAGCAGGGCGCCGAGCCACCCGCGCACGAAGCGCTCGACGTCCCCGGGATCCTCGATGCCGGCGAGCATCCTGTAGATGCCGAGCTCGTCGAACTGCGTCACGCCGTCCGCCGCGCCGGTGATCCCCTGGATCCTGAGCGCGAACCGCGCCTCCCTGCAGGAGCGGGCGATCTCATCGGGGCGGGCGGCCCAGCCGCCCACGCCGATGCGGCAGCTGCCCCCCCGAAGGTCGTCGGCGACCACCGCGCGCAGCCGCTCCCACGGCCGGTCGGCGTCCGCCAGCACGTACACCTTGCTGTCGCGGGCGAGCAGGAGCGAGCCCACGAGCAGCCGCGCCACTCCCCGCTGCACCGCGTCGTGGAAGAGCCGCGCGTCGGTCGTGCGCCGGCGCGCCTCGACGATCAGGACCCGATGCGGGCGCTCGAGGTCGTAGCCCAGCGCACGGGCGCGGGCGAGCGTGCTCTCCCCGTCGATGCCGGCGAGAAGATCCTCGACGAGATCCCGCCCCAACCGCATCTCGGCCTCGGCCAGGCTGTTTACCCGGGCGAGCTCCATCGCCCGGACCGTGGCCCCGTGCTCGAGCGCGACCTGCTCCTGCTCTCCCGCCGTGCCGTCGGGGTCGATCAGGGCCAGCACGCCCAGCGGATCTTCGCGAGGGCCCGCGACGGCGACGAGCCGGCCCTCGTGCCGTACGGCGCGCCCCTGGAGCACGAACCGCCGGACCAACCCCTCGCGCCGCTCCGGAGATCCCTTGGGATAGGGGTCGGGGCGGCCGGGGCCGGCCCACGCCCGGAGGTTCCCGTACCGGTCCTCGGCGGCGACGGCGTGGCCGGTCAGCTCGTGCACCGCCTGCACGATGCCGAGCTCCCCCTCGCCGGAGCCCGCCGCCCGGGTGAGGCGGTTGTGGACCGCGGTGTTCGACTCCAGGATCCCGACCGTCGCGGCGAGCGCCGCGTTCGTCCGCCGCAGGTCGGCGCCACTCGCCCGTTCCCTGGCGTGAGAGCGGGCGTTCGCGAGCGCGATGCCCGTCTGCTGCGCGAGCACGCGGAGGAGAAACTGCTCGGACGGGGGAGGCTCGCTGTCGGCGCCGACCACGAGGAATCCGAAGTGCCCCTCGAGGCTCCTGAGCGGGAACGCCCAGCCCCAGTCCTCGCCGATGACGCCGAGCGGCCCGCCGGCGCTCGTCAGGACCGCGAACTGCGCCTCGAGGTCCGGCAGCAGCTCCGCTTCCCCCTCGGCCTGGGCGACGGCCCGCCAGCCGCCCTCGAGGAGGTGGACGCCATGCAGCCGGCAGCTCCCGAGCGAGGGGACGGAGCTGGCGGCGAGCTGGACGATCCGCCCCTCGTCGCTGGTCTCGGTCATCAGCATGGCGAGCACGAGCAGGCCCTGGAGGCTGGAGAGCTGAGCCCGGAGCGCCACGTCCTGGCCCGGACGGGCGTGCCCGGTCATGACCGAGAGGGGAGGAGCTCGTCCGGCGTGAGGTAGTGCGGGTTCTCCAGCAGCATTCCGCCGAGCATGGTCTTCGGATGGGTCTTCAACATGTCCACCACGATCCCGCCGCCGAGCACGTTCAGATCGTACAAGCAGAGGACCGTCTGCGGGTGGCTCAAGGTGAAGCGGTGCAGGGCCGACTCGTAGCGGATCAGCTCGTCCATGGAGCCCGACCGGATGGCCCACCCCGCCTCACCCGCCACCCGGGCGAAGCCGAACCGGCCCTCGCGCAGGGCCGAGATGTGGTCGCCCGGCTCGAGCCCGACGCCGGGAAGCCCGAACTCGACGGAGCCGTCCATGGTCGTACCCTCCCCTGCTGACACGACCGGAGCCGTATCGTGGCCGGTTCATCCCCGCAGGTCGATTCCGCGGTCGGCCCCTGTCCTCCGAGGCCCGTCAGGATGACGACCGCGTCGCTCCGGATGGCGGCAGCCGCCGATTCGGCACCTCGACCTCCGCCCCGTGAGGACGTAGCGGCGCACATCTTCGCCCGGTCACTCTGACGGGGTCAAGGCCGCTCCGAGGGGAGGGAGACGTGGCGACCATGGAGGTGCTGCCTCGAGGCGGGGCCCTGGGCGTCGACGACGACGGTCCGACACCGGGGCCGCCGAGATCACTCCAGGAGCCGTTCCGGCGCCTGGAGCGGCTCTCGCCGGCGGCGAGGCGGCTCCTCGAGGTGGCGGCGCTCCTCGGCGGCGAGTTCTCCGCGGTGGACGCCGCGGACGTGCTGGGCGAGTCGCCCGGGCGCATCGTCAGCCCCGTTCGCGAGGCCATCGCCGTCGGGCTGCTGGTCGCTCGCGGCAAGGCTCTGGTGTTCCAGCACGAGGCCCTCCGCGAGACGGTCGCGGCATCGCTGCCAGAGCCGATGCGGGTGGCGCTCCACCGGCAGATCGGCGGTCTCCTGCTGGCCCGGGGCGGCTCGGCCCCCGCCGCGGCGGACCACCTGCTCAACGGCGCGCTGCCGGGCGATCGGCTCGCCCTGATCGCGCTCGATCGCGCCGCGGAGCAGACGCTCGCGTCGGCGCCGGCGCAGGCCGCGGAGCTGGCCATCCGTGCGCTCGCGCTCACGGAAGCCTCCGACGGCGACCGCTTCCGGCGCGCCGCCGCCGCCGCGGCGGCGCTCGCGGCCGCCGGGCGGCTGACCGACGCCGCGCAGATCGCCCGCTCGTGGCTCGGCCGACCCGGCATGGAGGGGGCCCCCGCCGCGCGGCTCCGTCTCACGCTTGCCACCATCTCGCTCGCAGCGGCCCGCCCCGAAGAGGCCATTCGCGAGGCGGACGCGGTCCTCGCCCACTCGGGCGTCCCGGATCGGCCGCGCGCGGTGGCCCAGCTCACCCGCCTCGTGGGGTTGCTGCTGGAGCAGGGGCCCGCCGCCGCGGCTCGCGGCGCCGAGGCGATCCTCGGCGGAGGCGACCCAGGGGGGGACGGCGCCCTCGCAGGGGCGCTCACGGTCCTCGCCATCGCCGCCTGGGCGGAGGGACGGGTCGAGAGGGCGCTCGGGCTGCTGCGCGCGGCCGTCGCGCGCGGCGATCACGGCCTCCCGGAGACGCGACGGGCCTATCCGCGGCTCGCGCTGGCGGCGAGGCTCACCGCGCTCGGCGAGTTCAGCGAGGCGGACGGCCTGCTCGACGAGGCGGCGGCGGAGCTGGAGCTCGTGGGCGACCCGGCATGGGCGGCGGCGCCGGCGCTGTTGCGCGCGCGGCTCCGCATCGCCGCCGGCCTCGTGGGCGACGGGCTGGCCGAGGCGCGCGCCGGCATGGCGGCGGCCTCGCAGCTCGGGACCCCGCTCTTCGTGCCCCTGGCGCTCTGGAGCATGGCGGCGGGCGCGATGCTCACCGGCCGCCTCGGCGAGGCCCGGGAGCACCTCGCGCGCTGCGACGAGGAGCCGTCGGCGGGCCGGGGCCTTCCTGGCGACCACGCCCACGTCGTGCTCGAGGCGCGGCTCGTCGCCGAGCAGGAGGGGGCGGAGCCCGCGCTCGCGCTTCTGGCGGACGTCTACGACGACCTCTCGGCTCACGCCCGGGTCCTGCTCGACGACCCCGAGGCCGCCGCCTGGCTGGTCCGTACGGCGCTCGCCGCCGGGGACCGGCACCGAGCCGAGGCCGCTGCCGCGCGGGCGGGCCAACTGGCTGCGGACAATCGCGGCTATTCGGCGGTCGCCGCGGCCGCCGACCACGCGTTCGGCCTGCTCGAGGCCGACGCTGCGGCGCTCGAGCGGGCGGCCCAGGGCCATCGCCATCCGTGGGCACGCGCGTGCGCCTGGGAGGACGCCGGCGCCGCGCAGGCCGAGGGCGGCGATCGCGCGGCGGCGTGCTCGTCCCTCGAGCGGGCGCTCGCGGCCTACGACCAGATCGGGGCGGAGCTTTGCGCCGCACGGGTGCGCGGCCGGCTGCGACGGCTCGGTGTGCGCCGGCGGCGCTGCCGCCACGCCGAGCGCCCCGGATCCGGTTGGGCGAGCCTCACTGACGCCGAGCGGCGCGTGGCCCAGCTGGTCGGCGAGGGCCTGACCAACGCGACGGTCGGCGAGCGCCTCTTCCTCTCCCGGCACACGGTCGACTTCCACCTGCGGCACGTGTTCCGGAAGCTCGGGATCGACTCGCGCGTCGAGCTGGCCCGGATCGTCGCACGGGCGGGCGGGCGCGGTGACGACGACGTCAACGGCGTCGCGAGGGAGCAACAGGGCCGCTGAGGCGACCCCTCACGCAGCCGCCTCCTGGAGCTTGCGCAGCGCGTGCGCCTCGATCTGGCGGGCGCGCTCCCGGGTCACGCCCAGCCGGCGTCCGATGGCCGCGAGCGTCTCCGGCGGCCGATCCAACCCGAAGCGGCGCGCGATGACGTCGCGCTCACGCGCGGACAGCGCCTCGAGAAGCGGCCCCAGCTCCGGGGATTCGACCTGCGTGCAGACGTCCTCGTACGCCCCCTCCGCGTCCGGATCCGGCACGAGGTCGCCGAGCGTCGGCCCATCGCTCTCGCCGAGCGGCTCCTGAAGCGACCGCGCAGTCCGGCCGGCCATCAGGAGCAGCTCGGCGCGTTCCCGGCCGAGGTGGGCCTCCCGCGCCACCTCTTGCAGCGGCGGCTCGGCGGTCCACTCGCGCGCCAGGCGCTGTCGGGTGTCCCTCAGCTGCGAGAGCTCGATGCTCGCGGCCGGCGGCAGGCGCATCGCGCGACGCCAGTCGACGGCCAGCCGGTGGATTGCGCCGTGGACCCACGGGCGCGCGTAGGCCCAGAAGGCCACCGCCCGCCCACGATCGAAGCGGGCCAGCGCCTCCAGCAGGGCGAGGACGCCCTCCTGCGTCAGCTCCTCCACCTCGAGGCCCGCGAAGCGGTACCGGCGCGCGATCGCCCGGATCCGCGGCAGGTACGCGGCGATCAGGCGCTCGCGCCCGTCCGGCCCCTCGCCGGCCTCTGCCAGCAGGCGGGCCTGGTCCGGGCAGGCGCCCTGGCGGCGGCCGCCAGACCGGAGCCCGTCCAACCCCTCGCTCGTCGCCATGCCGATCCCCCCGCGCCGTCGCCGGTGGGCCCCTGAGGGCTCCCCCAGGCTGCCGCGGGCTCGGCCCGCCCACACCACGCGTTCACGTGGTCCTCAGGCGAGCCGCGGGGAGGTCGAGCACCCCGAGCCGCTCCTCGAGGCCGAGCAGCCGCAACGTGCGATGCACGGACCCTGGACGGGTGAGGACGATCAGGCGGCGGCCCTGGGCCGCGGCCCGTCGGCTCGCCTCGAGCAGCAGCGGGACGCTCGAGCACCCCATGAAGCGGAGCTCGCGCAGGTCCACGACCAGCGTCCCCTGACGCCGGCACGCAACCGTGAGCACCAGGTCCGCCCACCAGTCGGTCGCGACGTCGAGCTCGCCGCGCATCAGGACCCGCACGCCGTCCGGCTCCTCGCAGACCGTCGCCCAGAACGGGGCCGCGTCCGCATCTGCTCGGGCCGGCAGCTCCGCCAGCTGGAGCTCGCCTGAGGGGGCGCGAGTCTCGTGCATCGCCGCGCAGATGATCCGCTCCGGCCCGCCGTCAACCGGACGCCGCTTGACGGTCTCGGCACGGGGATCACCAACAGGGCGAGGCAACGGGGCCGGCTGACCCAGCGCGGAGCCGGAGCGAGGTGACCGATGGTCGAGGAGCGCGGGACGGGGGGGGCCGCCGGCCGCCGCCGGCCGTTCGCGGGCGCGACGCCTGCGAGCATCGCCGATCTCACCGGCGTCGGCATCGCCCGCCGCACGCCCCGAGAGGTCGTCTTCCACGTCAGGCCCGGTGAGGCCTTCTGCACCGGCGCCGGGACCTCGATGCCCGAGGCGATCCTCGCGCTCGCCGAGCGGGCGCGGGCCCGCCGGGCCGGCCAGCCGCGGATGGCGACGATCGAGCGGCGGCTGCCGCCCGGCGGCTGGCGGCGGGGTGTCATGGTGCCGCCCGGGATCGTCCGCGAGGACCACCTCTTCGTGATGGCGTGGGTCGGCGTGGCCCCCGTGGACGGCTCTCACGGCGACCTCGGGGTGCTCGACCCGGAGTCGGTCTACGCGAGCCGGGACGGGGCGACCCTGCCCGGCGCGACCGCCCTTCGCGACCAGGCCGCCGGCATGCTCGAGGAGCTCGCGCCGCTGGCCGAGTCCCTCGCGCTGGTCGACCGGGTCCGCCACCGGATCGCCCAGCTCGCCGACCGCTGCGGCGTCGGCACGGCGGCCGGCATCCGGCTGCGGCTGGGCCTGACCCACGTCCAGTGGCCGATCCTCGTCGGTGCCTCCGAGGAGGCGCTCACGGCCACGTTCGAGCGGCTCATCGCGCGCGGTCAGCTGATCGTCGAGGGGCGCTCGCTGATCATCCCCTGGGAGGCGTGGCCCGCCTATGCGGGCCTCTCGGGCGGCGCGGGGACGACGCCCACGCGCACCGCCGTGGCGTGAGGGTGACCGCAGCGACGTCGTGGGACGTGGAGACGGCGCCCCTGCGGCGCGGCGATCCCGTGCGCCTCCTCGAGCCCGTCCGCGGATGGAACGACGAGGTGCCCGACCTCGAGGTCGCGGCGAACGTCGCGGGGCTGGTGGTGCTCGAGCCGGACGAGGAGGACGGCTGGTACTCGGTCGAGGTGCCCCTGTCCGACGGCACGCCGTGGTGCTGGGTGCACGCGACGCGCGAGCAGCTGGAGCCGATGGACGAGCTGCGGCTGCCGCGGCCGCCCCCGGACCGCCTGGCCCGCCCCGGCCCCGACCCCGCGCCGCCCCGCAGCAGGCGCGCCCGCCATGACGGGAGCCGGCGGCGGCCGCGGCGGCGCGGGCGGCTCCCGCAGATGCGGATCGAGACGCCCGACGGCAGGAGGTTCGTCGTGACCCGGCTGGGGCAGGGCTGGATCTGTGTGCCGCCGGGCGTGGAGCCCGACCCGAACGCCGCCGTACCCTCACTGCGCGACGCGATCGTCCTCGCCACTGGAATCGGCCCCGAGGCGCCCTGGGTGCGCGAGCAGGTCCTGCGGATCATGCACCGGGCCGGGCTCGCCCCGGCGGGCGCGGGCACCCCGGGGGGCTGATCAGCTCCGCGGAGGCACGCCGGCGGCCGCGGGCTGGGGCAGGGGCTCGTGGCGCACGGTCCGCTGGCGGAGGTCCACGAGCGCATA
>JAWVEW010000020.1:0-2514 GCA_033856495.1 Miltoncostaeaceae bacterium
CGAGCACGGCCAGGTGCAGGTCACGGGCGACCAGGCGGTGGTGAAGCTCGTGGGGAACGTGATCGCGCGCCATCTCGCGCGCGCCCGCGCTTGACGTACGCGCTGATCTACCACGACCTCGCGACCCGGGCCGAGCGGGACGCGGTCGGTTTCCCAGGGCCGCTCGCGGCGCGCTACAAGCTCGATCCGGCCGACTTCGAGAGCCACCTCGATGCGATCGCCGCAACCGGCGCGCAGCCGGGCCTGTGGCCGGACGCCACCGCGTCGCTGACGTTCGACGACGGCGGCGCCTCCGCCCTCGCCGCGGCCGACGCCCTCGAGCGGCGCGGCTGGCGCGGACACTTCTTCATCACGACCGGCCGGCTCGGCAGCACGGGATTTCTCGACCCGCCCGACGTGCGCGACCTCGCTGAGCGCGGACACGGGGTGGGCGGCCACTCCCACACTCATCCCACCTACTTCGGACGCCTGAGCAGGGCGGAGCAGCTAGACGAGTGGCGCCGCAGCCGGGAGGTGCTCGGCGAGCTGCTGGGGGAGCCGCCGGCGGGCGCCTCCGTGCCGGGCGGGTTCTTCACGCCCGCGGTGGCGGAGACCGCTGCCGAGGCCGGGTACGAGTGGCTGATGACCTCGGAGCCCGAGTCGCGGGTGCGCACCGGCTCTGGCATACCCGTGGTCGGCCGCTACACGATCTGGGCCACGACTCCGGCGAAGACGGCGGCGGCGTACGCGCGCGGCGCGCGCCTGGCGCGCGGGCGACTCTGGCTCGAGTGGAACGCGAAGCAGCGCGCGAAGCGGATCAGCCCGAAGGCCTTCGAGGCGCTGCGGCGGTTGCGCGCCCGCGCCTAGAGGTTGTTCCGGAACAGCCTCGCTAGACGAAGCGGTAGACCAGGGCGCCGGCGGCGCGGGTCAGCGGCAGCGGCGCTCGCTCCCACGCGCCCTCGAGCGCGCGCTGACCGCGGCTCCGCTCACCGGGCGTGTCGAGCGCATCGTGGCGGTGACGCAGCCGGTCAGCCCGCCCCGCCGGCGCGGCCCCGCCAGGCGCATAGCGGTAGCTGTATTCGCCCACGGGCTCGGCGCTCCACTGCGACTTGAAGCGCGACAGCGGCCCGCCCTCCTCCGCCTCTCCCCAGTCGAAGCGGCTGTAGCCGTTCTCGATCGCCCAGCGTACGGCGTGCCAGTACAGCCCGAAGTTGGGCCGTAGGTCGCGCGCCGACTCGTCGCTGCCGTTGTAGAGCAGGTCCACGGTGTCGCGGTAGGCGTGGAACACCGCGGCCGCGACTGGGCGTGTCTCGTGCTCGGCGATGAAGACACGGAACGTGCCGCTCGGCCCGAGCAGGGTCTGGTCGAGCATGATCTGACGCCAGGCGCGAGGCAGGGAGTGGTGGCGCCGCATGGTCGCCAGGTAGAGGCGATAGAAGGACCGCAGGTCCTCCGTGCCCTCGCCCTCGCGCACGCGCACTCCGGCTTTCTCGGACTTGGCGATGTTGCGGAAGAGGTTGTTCGAGGTCTTCTTCCAGCTTCGCCGCAGGGAATCGGGGTCAGCGGTGAGCGGCGTGACCCAGGCGGGGTTCTTCGGGGCCTCGTGCAGCTCGGGCACGTGATCGCTGTAGCCACCCGTCCGCGAGTTGAACCCCAGCGTGGCGCCGCGGTCGTCCGCCACCCGCATGGCGGCGCGGACCACGGCGGCCTCGGCGTCCACGGATGTGCCCACCGGCCCGGCGTGGGGCACGACCGGCAGCGACCGCAGTCGCCTCCCGCTCACGACGCCCCGGCTCGCCATCATGGGCAGCACGGCGTCGAGCGACCCGTCCTCGCGAGGGAGGGCGAGGTATGCGGGCTGGAACCCGTACGCGCGGCCGAGGATCCGGGCCCAGGCTCCCGCCTGGTAAGCACCGGCGCGCTCGCAACCGGCAACGAACGCGTCGTAGCGCCCATCGGCGAGCGGTTGGATGGGGGCCACCGGCCCCTGTTCGGTCTGGATGGCCCCTTGCATCTCTTGGATCGGCCGCGGGGTGCCGACGATATCGACGTGGCGCATCGTGCAAGGGATCGACATCCATCCGTGAAAGCTGTAACCACGGCATCCGCCGCGCCTACGCTTACGCCGGTTCAGGTCGCTATGGGCAACCAGACAGAGACGATTGGCACCGCCGCCGAGCAGGCTGTGGAGCGCCACACCGACATCGCGGAGATCGCCCCCGAGTGGGACGAGCTCGCCGATCGCGCCCGCGCCGCGCCGTTCCTGCGTCCCGGTTGGGTCGCCGCGTGGGTCGATGCGTTCGGTGGGACGCCGACGCTGCTGGCGGTACGTGAGCGCGGCGAGCTCAAGGCCGTGCTGCCGCTGGTCCGCGGACGCGCGCTCGTCGAGCTGCCGGCGAACGGGCACACGCCGCTTGCGGGGCCGGTCGCGGACGGCGCCGCAGCGGTCGCCGAGCTGGCTCGCGCGCTCCTTGCGGCGCCGCCGGCCCGGACCGACCTGCGCGCCCTCGCCGATCACGACCCGCTGCTGGCGGC
>JAWVEW010000021.1:0-16491 GCA_033856495.1 Miltoncostaeaceae bacterium
CTCTGCCAGGGGTGGTCGGCGAACTTCAGGTAGTCGCGATCCGGATGCTCCTCGGCGCGCCGCCGCAGGATCTGCGGCAGCACCCAGGTCGACGGATCCTCGCGGGTGTACCAGTCGCTCCACTCAGTCGCCATCTGCTCCCGTGCCCCCTGTCAGCCGTGTGTCGATCGGTGCCTCGCCGTCGCCCGCGCAGCTTACGCCGGCACGAACTTCGGCAACGTGATCTCGTCGGTCACATCGTGGAAGACCACCCGCACCCGCATCCCGATCGAGACCTCCTCGGAGGCGAGCGAGGGATAGCCCTCCTCGTCGCGCACCAGGTTGCTCATCATCCGCACGCCCTCGTCGAGGTCGATCAGCGCGACCACGTGCGGCGGGTCGCCCTTGTAGGCCTTGCTCGGGCCGATGAAGTGCACCGAGTAGGTGTAGACGCTGCCGGTGCCGGCCGCGTCGATCCACTGGACCGGCTCGAGCGTGCCGGGCACGTAGGCGCGTGGATACCAGAACGGCTTGCCCGAGGCGTCGGCCGGCAGGATCAGCCGGTGCTCGCGGCAGGCCGCCCAGAACCGCTCGCCCTCCGGCCGCATGTCCGGCAGCGGCTTGGTGTAGGCGGGCTTGGTGGGGGTGCTGGACTCGGACACGGTGTGGTGCGCTCCTTTCGCCGGCGCGGCCGATCAGGCCGAGGGCGGCTCGCTCGAGAGGACCAGGGCGCTGGTGGCGGCCAGGATGCCGCCGGAGCCGTTGGTGAGGGCGAACTTGGCGCCCGGGACCTGGTGGTCGCCGCCGCCGCGGCCCGTGTCGTCGGCCTCGCCGCGAAGCTGCAGCGCCGCCTCCACGATGTGGTGCATCGCGCCCAGGTGGGCCTGGCGCAGGAGGCCGCCGTGGGTGTTCATGGGGAGCTTGCCGCCGAGCTTGGCGTTGCCCTCGAGCACCCAGTCGCCGGCCTCGCCGGGCCCGCAGATGCCGAAGCCCTCGAGCGCGATCAGGGGGGTGAAGGAGAAGGAGTCGTAGATCTCGACCACGTCCAGGTCCTGGGGGCCGATCCCGGCCACCTCCATCGCCCGCCGCCCGGCCCGCCCCAGCCCCTGGCGGACGCCGTCGACGCCCTTGGCCTGGGTGATGTACTGGTGCGAGTAGCCCTCGCCCATGCCGGCGATGTAGACCGGCGTGGGGCGCATCGACCTGGCCCGCTCGGCGGTGGTGACCAGGAAGGCCGCCGCCCCGTCCGAGACGAGCGAGCAGTCCATGGCGTGGAAGGGGGTGGCGATCCAGCGGTCGGCCAGCACGTCCTCGACCGTGACCACGTCCCGCAGCATCGCGTTCCACTTGAGCGCGGCGTGCTCGGACTGGGTCGCCACCACCGCCGCCAGCGCCTCCTGGGGCACGTTGTGCTCGTGCATGTAGCGCTGGGCGAGCAGGCCGTAGCCGCCGATCGTGGTCAGCCCGTAGGGGGCCTCGTAGGCGCCGTGGCTCATCTCGCGCGCCATCGCGATCATCCCCGAGGCGCTGATCCCGGAGCGGGTGTTGTCGCCGCGCACGCAGAGCACGCACTCGGCCAGGCCGGCGTCGATCGCCAGCGCCGCCTGCACCGCCATCAGGGGCGCGGTGGCGCCGCCGACCGCCACCGAGGCGAAGTAGCCGGGCTCGAAGCCCAGGTAGTCGGCCAGCGTGGTGGCGTGCATCAGCGTCGCCTCGACGAAGCTGAAGGCGGTCACCATCCCGTCCACGTCGGCGAGTGTGATGCCGGCGTCCTCGAGCGTCAGCCTGGTCACCTCGGCGAGCAGCTGGAAGGAGCCGCGATCGGGCAGCACCCCCTGCTCGGTCTCGCCGACGCCGGCGATCACGATCCCCTTGGCGAGCATGCGCCGCGCCTCGCGGACGTCCGGCGTGCCGTCGGGCATGGGTCCTCCTCCTGGTCGAGCGTGGGGCGGCGTCGCGGCGCGCGCCGGGTCCAGGCGAATCGGCCGCCACGCCCCGGACGGGCGGCCGCCGGGCACGGGTCGGGGCGGCCCCAAACGGGGCGGTACGCTATCAGCGCGCGGGTGGCGCCTGTATCTGGCACGGCGGTTTTTCCTGCAAATCGACGCCGCCTCGCGCAGGTCGTGACGCGGGGGGCGATTGCTAGCATCCGCGCCGAGCGCCCACCCGCGACGAGAGGGAGGCCCCCCTGGGCAGCGCCGACCCCCACTACGACTCCGCCAGCGACTCCTACCGCCACATCTATCGGGGGCACGACAACGCCTCGGCGGTGACCAACAGCGAGGGGCTGACGGTCTACTTCGATCCCGACACTCACGACGTGCTCGGCTTCTCGATCACCAACTTCAGCGAGTACTACAAGACCCACACGAGCCCCGAGGGCGACTTCCACGTCGACCTCCCCGCGAAGATCCCGGCCAACCTCGAGGAAGAGATGGACTTCGACGCCAGCCAGGCCCGCTCGGGCGTTCGGATCGCCGAGTTCTACTAGGCCTCAGTCGCCGACCATCATCGCCCCGGGGCCCTTGCCCTGGGGCACCATCGGGAACACCTTCGCCATCGGGTTGACGTGCACGTCCACCAGCGCCGGCCCGTCGCTGGCGAGCGCCTCGGCGAGGGCGTCCTCGAGCTCGGCGGGGTGGGTGACGGTGGTGCCGGGCACGCCGTAGGCGGCCGCCAGCTTCGCGAAGTCGGGCTGGAAGGGGGCGTAGCTGGTGCCGGCGTAGCGGCCCTCCCAGAACAGCTCCTGCCACTGGCGGACCATGCCCAGGTAGCCGTTGTTGATGATCACGATCTTGATCGGCAGCCCGTAGGTCTGGACCGTCGAGAGCTCCTGGTAGGTCATCTCGAACGAGCCGTCGCCCGCCACGTCGATCACCAGCTCGTTCGGCAGCGCCACCTGGGCGCCGATCGCCGCCGGCAGCCCGAAGCCCATCGTGCCGAGGCCGCCCGAGGTCACCCAGCGGCGGGGGCGGTCGAACAGGTAGTGCTGGGCGGTCCACATCTGGTGCTGGCCGACGTCGGTGCAGACCACCGCCCCGCCCCCGGTGATCCGGTAGATGGCCTGGATCACCTGCTGGGGCTGGACCGCGCTCTCGTCCTGATCGACCAGGTAGGGGTGGCGGCGCTTCCACTCGTCGATCTGCGCCAGCCAGGCCGCCCGGGCGGCGCGGTCGTGGCCCTCGGGGATGGCGGCGTAGGCGTCCGCCAGCGCGCCCAGCGCCGGCGCCGCCTCGGCGGCGATGCCGATGTGGGCGGCCCGGTTCTTGGAGATCTCGGCCGGGTCGACGTCGATGTGGATGATGCGGGCGTTCGGCGCCCACTCGTTCATCACCGTGGAGAGCACCCGCTCGTCGAAGCGCACCCCCACCGCCAGGATCGCGTCCGACTCCTGGAAGGCGAAGGTGGAGGCGGCGATCCCGTGCATGCCCGGCATCCCCACCCAGAGCGGGTGGTTGCCGGGGAAGCCGCCGAGGCCCATCAGGGTGGTGGTGACCGGGATCTGCGAGATCTCGGCCAGCCGCGCCAGGGCGTCCGCCGCCTCGCCGATGATGACCCCGCCGCCGGCGTAGATCATCGGCCGCTCGGCCCCGGCCAGCGCCCGCGCGGCGGCGGCAAGCTGCCGGGGATGGCCGGCCCCGACCGGCGGGGCGTAGCCGCGCATCCGGGGCAGCCCCGGCCCCACGTCCTCCACCTCCTTGGCCCACTGGTCGACGCAGACGTCCACCAGCACCGGGCCCGGCCGGCCCGACTGGGCCAGGTGGATCGCCTCGGCCAGCGCCTGAGGCAGCTCGCGCGCCTCCTTGATCAGGTAGGAGTGCTTCACCACCGGCAGCGTGATGCCGACGATGTCGGCCTCCTGGAAGGCGTCCGTGCCGACCCGGTTCGAGCCCACCTGGCCGGTGATCGCCAGAAGCGGCACCGAGTCCATGTAGGCGTCGGTGATGGGGGTCACCAGGTTGGTGGCGCCGGGCCCCGAGGTCGCGGTGCAGACCCCCACCCGCCCGGTCACCTTCGCGTAGCCCTCGGCCATGTGGCCGGCGCCCTGCTCGTGGCGGACCAGGTAGGTGCGGATCGCCGGGTCGTCGTAGAGCGCGTCGAAGAGCGGGATCACCGGTCCGCCGGGGATCCCGAAGATGGCGTCCACGCCGGCCCGCTTGAGTCCGGCCAGGGTCGCATCGACCGCGCGCATCGCCCCTCCCTCGTCGCTCGAGCGGCCAACAAGGCGCCCGTCCTGGCAGTCTACAACGAGAAAAAGCGCGAGCATTTCCCCCGCTCCGGCCGCCTCCCGGCCCGTTGCCGGGCGGGGACGACACGACCCATCGCAAGGAGACAGACCTCAGATGCCCGACCCCCAGCCCCCCGACCAGCGCCCCTCCTTCGCCGAGGAGAACGCGCTGCGGGTGGCCTCCGACTCGCTCGTCCACTACGACCAGCCCGCCGACACCTACCACTGCTCCTACGGCCCGCCGGCGCCGGCGCTGACGATCCGCGACCCCGATCGCGGCCTGCTGGTGCGGGTCGACCCCCAGAGCCGCCAGGTGGTCGGCTTCTCGATCCCCTCCTTCCGCGAGTGGTACGCCCGCCACGCTGAGGCCGACGGCAGCTTCGAGGTCGACCTGCCGCCGATCTGGCCCGGCGAGACCGGCGAGACCGAGACCGGCTGAGCCCGGGGGGACGGCGCCGGCAAAGGGGGGTTGGCTAGACTTCCCCTCTTACGCTCGCACCCAGGTCAAGGAGCCCGCATGGCGGTCGAGTCACAGCGTCGAGTCGCGGTCGAGTCGCAGCGCGTCGAGGACTTTCGCATCGCGAAAGAGCCCTACTACCTGCCGCTGCACAACGAGGTGGAGCTCTTCGAGGCCGCCTATTACGCCCGGCTGCCGGTGATGCTCAAGGGCCCGACCGGCTGTGGCAAGACGCGCTTCGTGGAGCACATGAGCTGGCGGCTCAAGCGCATGCTGGTGACGGTGGCCTGCCACGAGGACCTGACCGCCTCCGACCTGGTGGGCAAGTACACGCTGCGCGGGGACGAGACGATCTGGCAGGACGGGCCGCTCACCACCGCCGTCAAGGGCGGCGGCATCGCCTACCTGGACGAGATCGTGGAGGCGCGCAAGGACACCACCGTGGTGATCCACCCGCTCACCGACGACCGGCGGATCCTGCCGCTCGAGAAGAAGGGCGAGATCGTGTCCGCGCCGCCCGAGTTCCAGCTGGTGATCAGCTACAACCCGGGCTACCAGTCGGTGCTGAAGGACCTCAAGCACTCCACCAAGCAGCGCTTCGTGGCGATCGAGTTCGACTACCCGGCGCCGGACGCCGAGGAGACGATCCTCAAGAGCGAGTCCGGGGTGGACGACGACGTCGCCGCCAAGCTCGTGAAGATCGCCGAGAAGGTCCGCAACCTGCGCACCCACGGGCTGGAGGAGGGCGTCTCGACCCGGCTCCTGGTCTACGCCGGCCAGCTGATCGGGCGCGGCGTCGAGCCGCTGGCCGCCTGCGAGGCGACCATCTGCAAGCCCATCACCGACGACGTCGAGATGCAGCGCTCGATCGTCGAGATCATCGCCACCCAGTTCTAGGCGCCGGCGCCGAGGGGGGAGCGGCCCGATGACCTTCGGCCCGGCCGTGGGCAATGTCGGCATGTACGTGGCCCGCGAGATGCTGACCGCGGTGCCCGAGGCTCAGCGCCACGCCTACTTGCGCATGGTCGAGGAGATCTCCGACCTCAAGTATCAGCTCGGGGTGGAGGTCGCCCGCCAGCTGCCGCGGCTTCTGGCCCAGGGCGACCTGGAGCTCGTGGCCCGCTATCTGGACCAGGTGAAGGCGGTCGCGGCGGCCGGCTGGAAGAGCGGCGTCGAGGTCGCAAAGCAATTGCCCGACCTCTACGAGGCGCCCGACGAGACGCTCGCCGAGTCCTACGTCGAGATCGTCGTCGACGCCACCAAGGGGCCGCCCGAGGAGGCCGAGACCACCGAGCTGGCGGCCGAGCTGGTCGGGCTCGAGCGCGAACTGCGGGAGATGGAGCCCAAGGTCAAGCGCGCCCAGGAGCTGCGCTCGCAGCTTGCCGCTCGCGACCGCCGCGACGAGAAGCGACGCAAGCACGCGGTGGAGCTGGCGGTGGCGCTGCCGCCGATCCTGGCCCGCCTTCGCCCCCGCTATCGCCCGCCCTACCTGAACCAGATCCGCCAGGTGGCGGCCGCCGACCCGGAGGCCTCGCTCGAGGCCGCCGACACCCTGCTCGACCTGCTCAACGGCGAGCGCGTCTCGCCCGACGGCGCCGACGAGTGGGTGGCGCGCGGGCTCGAGGTGCTGGAGCGCAACAAGGAGGTCGGGCGCGGCTACTTCCGGCTCGGCTCCAAGTACGCCCTCCAGGTGCTCGACGAGCTCAAGGAGGGGCTGGCGCTGAAGTCGGTGGCGCGCGTGCTCAAGCTCTACGCGGTCGCCCTCTCCGGACAGGAGGTGGCGATCCGGGGCTCAAACGAGACCCAGGCGATCGACGCCTACAGCGCCGAGCACATCGTGCTGCCGCCGGAGATGCGCTTCTTCGAGGACGACGAGCGCAACTTCGTCGCCTACAAGGTGGCGACCGCCCACGGCGCGGGCCGGATCGAGTTCGGCACCTATGGCTTCAGCCTGGACCAGATCGCCGACACCGTCGACCACCTCGAGCGCCGCTACGGGAGCGCCCATTGAGCACACTCCGCCAGAAGGACACCGACCTCACCCGCTTCTACGCGCTCTTCCCGCAGCCGGCGCTGGCGCGCGACCTGTTCAACTTGGTCGAGGGCCATCGCGTGGACGCGCTGCTCGGCCGCGCCTACCCGGGCATCCGCCGCGACATGGGGATGATCCTGGCCCAGACCGCCGGCCGCCGGCCCGAGATCGCCACCCTCCCCGACGCCCAGGCGCTGGTGGAGGTCTTGCTCCAGCAGGCCCTCGGCGTGACGGCCGACCTGGAGGAGCTGGCGCCCGCGCTGCGCCCGGTGGCCGAGCGCGCGATCGCGCTGCTCGACGAGGCGCTCGTCGAGGGGGCGAGCGTGGCGGACGCCGCCCGTCTCACCGCCGCCCTTTACGAGCTGATCGACGAGGCGGTCTCCGACTGGCGGCGCGAGTTCGTCGAGGAGCGCCAGCGGGCGCTCGACGAGCTGGCCGAAGAGGGGCGCTCAGAGCAGGACCAGCAGCCCCCCCAGCAGGCGCCGGGCGCGAGCGACCTCTCCGACTACGAGTCGCTCGAGCTTCCGCCCTTCATGACTCCGGTCCTGGAGGAGCTCGTGCGCGAGCGCCAGAAGCAGCAGCCGCCCCAGCCGGGAGCGCCGCCGGGTGAGCGCGAGCAACGGCCGCCGGAGGGCGAGGAAGCCCAGGACCCGGACGGCCACATGACCACCAGCGAGGTCGAGCGGGGGATCGGCGACGACGACGAGGCGATGCAGGCCAGCGGCCAGTCGGCCGAGGAGGAGGCCCCGCCCGGGCGGGCGGCCGACGCGCGCATGGACGACGCCGAGGGCGGCGGCGGCTCACCGCTCCAGGAGGGGCTGGCCGAGGTGCCGCTGGTCGAGGACGAGGGCGACGAGGAGGAGGACCTCGGCGAGCAGGTCTTCTCCTACGACGAGTGGGACCACAAGATCGAGGACTACCGCCCCGGCTGGTGCACGCTGCGCGAGTCGCGCTCGACCCGCAGCCAGGAGGGCTTCGTCGCCGCCACCTTCCACGAGTTCGGCGGCATCGTCAGCCAGATCCGGCGCAACTTCCAGCTGATGCGCCCGGAGCGGCTGCGCAAGATGCGCCACCAGCGCGAGGGCGACGACCTCGACGTCGACGGGCTGGTCGAGTACGTGGTCGACCGGCGCGCCCGCGTCACCCCCACCGAGCGCGTCTACGTCAAGCGCGAGAAGCGCGACCGCGACGTCACCACCGCCTTCCTGGTGGACATGTCCAGCTCCACCGACCGCAAGATCGACGGGCGCAAGCGCATCATCGACATCGAGAAGGAGGCCCTTCTCCTGATGTGCGAGGCGCTCGAGGCGATCCGGGACGAGTACGCGATCTACGGCTTCTCGGGCTCCGGCCGCGACGACTGCCAGTTCTACGTGGTCAAGGAGATCGGCGAGCGCTACGACGAGCGCGTGCGCGCCCGCATCGGCGGCATCTACGGACGCCAGAAGACCCGGATGGGGCCGGCCCTGCGCCACGCCACCCGCCGCCTGATGGGGGTGGACTCCAACATCAAGCTCCTGATCCTGCTGACCGACGGCAAGCCCTACGACTCCGACACCTACCAGGACAACGTCTACGCGCAGGAGGACACCAAGGTCGCCCTCCGCGAGGCGCGGCGCGAGAAGATCCACCTGTTCTGCGTGACCGTCGATCGGGAGGCGGCCGACTACCTGCCACACATGTACTCGGACGCCAACTTCGTGATCATCGACGACGTGCGCACGCTGCCCCAGAAGCTGCCCCAGCTCTACCGCCGGCTCACCACCTGAGCGACCTCCCGGCCCCGCCGTCCGCGCTCAGGCGGCCGGCGGCGCCCCGGGCGGCAGGCCGAACGCCAGCTGCCCCGGCTCATCGGCAGCCGTCGGCTCCGCCGCCTGGCGCAGGCTGGCGGCGACCCGCGCCCGCACGTCGCGGTGCTCGGCCATGATCGACTCGCGCACCGCCCTGGCCACGTCCTGGCGCACCACCCGCAGCTTGTAGGCGCCCGGCCGGCTGCGCATCGGCTCGACGTCGACGTCGGCGTAGATCGGGCAGTAGCGACAGATCAGCTCGCCGGCCTTCTTGAGCTTCGAGACCACCCGCGAGGCGTTCGAGTCGGTCACCCGCAGCTGGGCGAGGAACTCCTCGTCGATCGCCTTCTCGTAGAAGCGCTTCCCGCGCGTCTCGCCGAAGAAGCGGTGCGACTCGAGCAGGATGAACATGCGCCGCCCGATCAGCGAGCGGGCGTTGCGCAGGTGGGCGCAGACCTCGAGGTCGAGCTCGGCCCCCCAGCCCACCTTCAGGTGCTCCCAGAAGGGCTCGCCGAACTTGACGTGGCGCGGCTGCCAGGTCGTCCCCGCCCGCTTCACCTTGGCCCGCGTGAGGCGCTCCAGCACGTGGTAGCGGGCCTCCATCTCATCGAAGCCGTTCGGCCCCTGGAGCCGGGCCAGGATGGTGGTGTCGACCAGGCGGTTGAGCGACATCTCGAGCTGGTCGTTGGTGCTGCCGCGCTCGTCGCCGCCCTTCCCGGCCCGCCAGGCCATCTGCATGATCTCGGCCAGGCCGCGGTTGGTGAAGAAGAGGCCGTTGTCGCCGCCGCCCTCGCGGGCCTGGCGCCAGAGCCCCATCAGACCGGCGCAGGTCTCGACGTCGAAGACGTGCAGCGGCCCGAGCGGTGCGTGCACCAGCGTGCCCAGCCGGCTGGTCACCTCCGAGGGCAGCTTCGGGAACTCGAGCTGCTGCTGGTCCTTGCGCAGCCCGTAGACCCCGAGCCGGCTGAGCGAGAAGGTGAGGAACCCGGTCGCCTCCTCGAAGCGCCGCCGCTCGGCGTCCAGGCGCTCGGCCCGGCGGGCCATGCGCGCGGCGCCCGGCAGCGGCCCCACCCCGCCGAGCTGGGCGAACTCCTCCGCCAGCGCGACGTCGCCCTCGAGGATCTCGACCTCGACGCCATCGCGGCCCGGCGCCGCCCCCATCCCCCCCCTGCCCCGCCGCTCACCGCTCATCCTGCGCCCCCTCGCTCGTGCCGGGCCGGCGATGGACAAGTTTGCCCTCCCGCGACCCGCTTCCTGCCCCCCGCGCCGACCAGTTGCGCTCCCCTCTCGCGCCCGATCGCCACCCAGAGCGCGCCTGCGGCGCCCACTCCCGCCCGCCGCGATCGGGCGCGAGTGGGTATTGGCGCATACCCTCTCGCGCCCGATCCGCCATACCCTCCCGCGCCCGATCCATGGCCCCCAGCGCCCGCCGCCGTACCCTCTCGCGCCCGATCCGCCCGGGTGCGGGCGCCGGCATGGCCCCTGGGCGCCCGGAACACCGCCGGGATCGGGCGCGAGAGGGTATTGGGGCGCCCCGCGGCCGGCCCGATCGGGCGCGAACCGGTATGCGCGCCGGCCTCATCGGGCGCGAAGCGGTATCGGCCCGGGCCCCCGCCCGCCGTGCCCGGCGGGGCGCGATCGGGCGCGAGAGGGATCGCGATCGGGCGCGAGAGGGTCGGGCGCGGTCGGCGTTTCCCCCGCACACGCCGCTCACCCGCGCGAGCGTAGAAGGCTCTTTTAGAGTTCTTTAGATCTCTCAAAGAGAACGCCGGGCCCGTTTTTTCGGCGCCAGGACAGGCCCGGCCGTCCACGTCCCGGCCGGGCACATCCCAACCAGCGCCCCGCCCCCAGCGCTCAGGCAGCCGTGACCGGCGCGTCGGCGGCGCTCGCGATCGGCGCCGGCCGTCCGGGCGCCGAGGCCCGCCGCAGCTCCTCGAGGGGGTCCCGGCGGGCCGGTCTGGCGGGGCGGACGGCGCGTCCTCCGGCATCCTGCCCTGCCGGCTCCGGGACCGACTCGCCGGCAAGCGCCTCGAGCCCCAGCCGCAGCGCGCGCTCGATGAACTCGTTCTTGGTGGCCCGCCCGCCGGCGCGCGCCCGCTGCTCGTGGTGGCGGCGGTCGAGCTCGTCCCAGAGCGCGTCGGTCAGGTAGAAGGTGTGCGGGCGCCGGCGGGCGTCCGGCTGGCCGGCGCCGCTCATGCCGCCAGCTCCAGGGACAGCTCCAGGGCCCGCCGGGCGAGCGTGTCGATCTCCGCGAGCGCCGCTCCGCGGGCCGGCGATGGCGCCCGCCCGGCCGCCAGCGGCCGTCGGGTGACGTGCAGCACCTCCGACTCGGCGATCGGCGGGCCGAGCACGAACGGCGGCGGGATCAGGCCCTCGGCGGTCACCAGCCGCGCCCAGCGGCGGTCCTCGACCCGTCGGCGCACCCGGTTGGGCACCACCATCCCCCGCTCCACCCGGCCCGCGTAGCTGGCCATGAACTTGCGCAGCGCCGGCACCGCCCACTGATCGAGCGTCACCGGCAGCATCACCACGTCCGCGGCGGCCACGGCGCCGTCCGAGAGCGGCCCGAAGCCGGCCGGGGTGTCGATCACGACGTGCGCCCCCCAGGCCTCGGCCCAGCGCGGGATCGCCTGGCGGATCGCCTCCCCGAGCGGCATCGCGCCGGCCGCGGTCGCGACCACCGCGCCGTCGCCGAGGCCGAGCAGCTGCTCGTGCGAGGGAATGAGGCGCGGCCGTCCGGCGGTCCCCCGGCGGGGCCGGGGCACGCTGCCGTCGCTCAGCGCCCGAAGGAGCGGCGCGCGCCCGGGCGCCTGCCAGAGCGCGGCGGCGCGCGGACCGGCCCACCAGGCGGTCGCCCCGCCCCAGGGCTCGAGGTCGACGAGCACCGCATCGAGGGCGGCGGCGAGATGGATGGCGAGCGTCGACTTGCCGACGCCGCCCTTCCACTGAACCAGCGTGCACACCATGTGCGTGCTGTTCGCCGTGCACCCCATGTTCCCTCCCTGCACCCTGAACAGCCCCTACAGCGGGCACAGGCAGTACCGGCAGCACCGGCGGTACAGCGGGTGAGGGGTGGGCACGGCGGGCACCGTGCCCACCCCTCACATGGTGTACATGGTGCGCGTGCCGGCCCCGGCCCGCGCCGCCCCCGTTAGCGGCAGCGGAAGGCACCCCAGGCGCGACCCCAGCCGGACCCGTCGGCGCAGCTCGCCCCGGCGGCGACCGGGGGAGCGCTCGCCCGAGCGATCGGGGCGGGCGGGCTGACCGCAGCGGGGGAGGGGGAGCGGGAGGGCGCGGCGGCCTCGACCGCCCGGGCCGGGAGCGCCACCGTCACGAGCAGCGGCGAGCCCCGGACGACCCGCGCGCCCGGGCGCGGCCGCTGGGCGAGGATGACCCCGGCGGGGACCGCGCCGGTGTGCCGGCGCGAGACCACCAGGCGCACCCCGGTGAGCGAGCCGCGGGCGCGGCTGAGGGGGGTCCCGACCAGGCGGGGCACGCGCACCGAGGGCGGGGCCGCTGCCGGCTCGAGGGAGGCGCCGTTGGCGGCGGGGAGCGCCGGGGCCGGCGCCGGCGCGGGCGATGAGCCGCCGGCGACGACCGCCACGATCGCGGCGGCTCCGGCGACCACCAGGCCGCCGGCGGCGACGAGGGCCGGGCGGCGGCCGCGGCGGCCGGGCGCCGGCGGACGCAGCGGCGGCGAGGCGCTCGGGGCCGGGGCCGCGAAGCCGGCGCCGGCGGCCCCCGCCGTGGCCGCGACCGCGGTCGGCGCTGCGAGCGGAAGGACGCGGGCCAGCGCGGGCGCGTGATCGGCGCAGGCGGCCTCGAGGCGCCAGCGGCTTCGGTGCCAGCCGCGCACGAGCGCCGGCCGGTCGAGCCCCCGCAGCAGGCAGGTGCTGCAGAGCGGCGGGCCGGCCGCGTCGGGGGCGGGAACGGGGCGCGGGCGGGCCGGCGGCCGCGGGGGCAGGGGCAGTCCGGCAGGGGCCGTGGAGGCGCCCTGGCGGGGCGCGGCGGCGGCCCACGGCGGCGCCGGCGCGGGCGCGGCGGGACGCCCGAGCGGCAACGCCCGGGCCAGCGCGGGGGCGTGATCGGCGCAGGCGGCCTCGAGGCGCCAGCGGCTTCGGTGCCAGCCGCGCACGAGCGCCGGGCGGCTCACCCCGCGCATGCGGCAGGTGTGGCAGTCGGGCGTCTCGGCCATGCGCGCCTCCAGATCGGGCTCGTGACGGGGCCGACCGGACGCGCGCGCGGCCGGTCGGCGCGCAGCCTAGGCCAGCGAGGGCGGCGGCCGCCTCGGCCCGCGGTCCAGGCTCCGGCGCCGGGCACTGGCCCTGGGGCGGGTGCCGGCCCCCTTAACGGCGCCGGCCGGGCGCTGAGGCCCGGCCGGCAGGTGCTCTTCCGAAAGCGGTTGGGCTCAGACGCCCGGAGGCTTCGGGAAGCGGTGGCGCATCGTGTACTGGTAGGGCGTCGCGAACAGCAGGTCGCCCAGGTCCTCGTCCGTGCGCTCGATCAGCTGCGACCAGATGGTCGCGGCGCCCGGGATGATGAGGTCGAAGCTGAAGCTCATCAGGCCGATGAGCTCCTTGACCGGCATCATCGCGCCGAGGTTGTCGAACGGGGTGGCCTGGAGCGCCCAGGTCCGGATCGCGTTCGCCGAGGCGGTGCGGATGGACTCCGGCTTCAGCTGGAAGCGGTGCTGGCCCACGGTCTCCGGCCGGCCCATGGCGGCAGCCAGGGGCTCGGTCACCTCGGAAGGCAGGTAGGTCAGGTCCCACTTGGTGGTGCGCAGCGACACGTCGGTGATCAGGCGCAGGTTCATGCGCCCGTACCGCGGGTCCCCGTAGAACGTCGGCTTGGCCGGCAGCTCCGCGTCGTCGTAGCGGCCCGTGGCGGTGTGGATCAGGTAGCCGCGGCGCTCGAGCGTGAAGTTGAAGTAGTCGTTGCCGAACCCGCCGTAGCCGTCGTCGTCCTTGCCGCCGTGCTCCTGGGTGATGATGTAGGCGATCTTCTTCGGGAAGCCGAAGGGCTCCCGGCCGGCGAAGACGGCCGCGTCCTGCGTCAGGTACATGTAGGGGTAGTACCCGGCGTAGTAGGTGTTGCCGTCGGACGCCTTGTGGCTGGCGGAGACGGTCACGCCCATCTCACCGTAGGGGCCGAGGCCCGTGTGGAGGTGGTCGACGTACCAGAACTCGACCACGTCGTCCTCGAGCTCGAGGCACTTCGGAAGGATGTGCTTGAGATCCTTCTCGTCGCAGCGGTAGAAGAATGCCGACCAACGAGAGTTCGTGTAGGTCAGCGGAACGATGTCATAGTCGACCAGCGGGTCGGCGATGGCCTGCGAGATGATGTCGCGCCTGTCGCGGTCGAGCGGGAGCGGCGGCGCGTCGCCGGAATCGACCCACGGCACGCTCGTGACGTTGACTGACTGCCCCATTGCGCTTGTCTCTCCTTCGACGAGGGTCGGTGGGCGGGCTCAGCGAAGCCCCGCCCACAGGTCACGGTCGTGCTTCGATCAGGCCCCGAGGCCGATCGGCTTGGGGAAGCGCTGCCGCAGGCCGTAGCGGTACGGCTTGGCGGCGCCGGCCCAGGTGGCGTCCCGGGTGTAGGTCTCGGTCCAGAGGGTCTCGCCGGCCGGGATGATGAGGTCGAAGCTGAAGGTCATGAGACCCAGCAGCTCCGTCGGCGGCAGCTCGTGGCCGAGGTTGTCGTACGGGGTCGCCTGCATGAACCAGTCGATGCTGTTCGCGCTGGCGGTGCGGATCGACTCAGGCTTCACCTGGAAGCGGTGCGAGCCCTCGGAGTCGGGCCGGTTCATCAGGGTCGCGAGGCCCTTGGTCACGGTCGAGGGCAGGTAGATCAGCTGCCACTCGGAGCTCGAGACGTCGGGAGCCGTGACGACCTTCATGTTCATCCGGCCGTACTCGGTGTTGCCGTAGAACTTCGGCTTGGCCGGCAGGTCGGCGTCGTCGTACTTGCCGGTGGCCGAGTGGATCACGTACCCGTTCCTGATCATCAGGAATGAGAAGTAATCGAACTGGTAGATCTTGGTGTCGTAGACGCCGTAGCCGTCGTCAGGCGCGCCACCGTGCTCGAGCACGCGGATGAAGGCTTCCTTCTTGGGGAAGCCGAGCACCCGGCCGGCGTCGATCGCGGCGTCCTGCGTCAGGTACATGTAGGGGTAGTACCCGGCGTAGTAGGTCTTGCCGTCGCCGGCCTTGTGGCTGCAGGCCACGGTCACGCCCATCTCACCGTACGGGCCGAGCATGGTGTGGTTGTGGTCCACGTACCAGAACTCGACGACGTCGTCCTCGATCTCAAGAACGTCGGGACAGACGCGGCGGAGCGCCTTCGCGTCGGCGCGGTAGAAGAACGCCGACCAACGAGAGTTGGTGTAGGTGAGCGGGAGGGTGTCGATGTCCCAGAGGGGGTCGACGAGGGAGTAGATGAACGCGGTCTTCTCGTCGCGGTCGACCGGCGACGGCGGAATCTCGCCGGTCTCGGCTCCCGGAATCGCTGTCACGGCAAACTGCTCGGCCATAGCCTGGCATCCCCCTTTGTGGATGGAAGGGCGCTGCGTTGCAGGGGCGCTCGCCGATGGTGGCCGCGGACCCCCGCTGAGCACGTGGGGGGGGCGAGCATCGGGCGAACGGTGTACGCAGCATATGTCACGTACCAGGGTGCGTCAACGACGGCGTGACGCCCTCCGCGGGGTGCGCAATACCGCTTGGAGAGCCACGTTTCGCGGTGCGGGACGAGTTCGTGCGGATGTTGACAACCGCGGGCGTGCGCACGTAGGGTCGGGCCTCGGGTGGGGGGCCGTGCGGCCGTCGAGCCTTGCCGCGGCCCCGGGGTTCGGAAAGGGGGCTTCGGTGGTCGGACGCTCGCGGGCCTGGCGCCCGCTCCTGGTGGTGGCCGCGGTGGCGCTCGCGCTCGGGTTGAGCGCGTGCGGCGGCGGCGGGAACGGAGGCGGCGGCGGCGGGGGCGGGACCGTGGCCCTGCGCCTCTCGTACGTCACGCCGGCGGCTCACCCCTACGGGCAGGCGGTGGACTTCTTCATCCAGAAGGTGAAGGAGCTCTCCGGCGGCACGGTCGATATCACGGGCCAGCCGAGCTACCCGCAGGGCGACATCTCGCTCCTGAACGCGGTCAAGGGCGGATCGCTCGACATGGGCTCGGTATCGACGGCGGTCTGGGGCACGGTGGGCGTGCACAGCTTCGACGCCCTCCAGATGCCGTTCCTGCTCACCAGCTACCCGCTCGAGGGACAGGTGATCGGCGGCGACATCGGCAAGGAGATGCTCCAGGGGGCCACCGACTACGGCGTGGTCGGCCTGGCGATCCACGAGGGCGGGCTGCGAAAGCCGCTCGGGGTGAGCAAGAAGCTGGCCGCCCTCGCCGACTTCCAGGGCCTGCGGATGCGCTCGGTGGAGTCGCCGCTCCTGGCGGCCGGCCTGCGCGCGCTTGGGGCCAACCCGATCACGCTGCCGGTGGGGGAGATCTACCAGGCGATGCAGAACCACACCGTGGACGGGATGGAGGCCAACCTCGGCCTGATCCAGACCTACAAGCTCTACGAGGTGGCCAAGTACGTCACCGCCAACGTCAACCTCTGGCCGTTCCCGACCGTGCTGATCATGAACAAGGCCAAGTTCGACGGCCTGAGCGCCGACCAGCAGAAGGCGATCACCGACGCGGCGGCGCTCGTGCCGGCCTTCTCGATCGAGATCTTCACCAAGCCCGCCACCGACCTGGTGAAGACGCTCTGCGACGAGGGGCTCAAGTTCGCGGTGGCACAGCCGGCGGACGTCGCCGCGATGGCCGCGGCGACCAAGCCGGTCGTCGACCGCTTCTCCGCTCAGAGCGCCGACACCAAGCGCTTCGTGGCGGCGATCGAGGCGCTCAAGGCCAGTCAGGGGACGCCGCCGTCGCCGGCGCCGCTGCCGGCCGGCTGCACCGCCTAGCGGGGCGCGAACAGCCTTCCCGGCCGGGCCAGCGCGGCCCGGCCGGGCTC